>NZ_JAMYPX010000017.1:0-140021 GCF_040320585.1 Mesorhizobium sp. M0663 | reverse complement strand
GCCTGTGACGAAAATCTCCCCGCCCGAACGTGGATGAAAGGCGTAACGGACAATCTTCTTTGCCTCGCCATCCTGATAACGGGCATTATGAGCCCAGTCCGACCGGCACCGGAAAGACTTGGCTGGCCTGCGCCTTCGGACGTCAGGCCGCCCGGCTCGAATCATTCCGTGCTCTACCTGCGCATGCCGCGTCTGTTCGAAGATCTCGCCCTGGCGCGTCGCGACGGCCGCTTTCCCCGTCTCATCGACAAGCTGGCTCGGGTGCAACTGCTCATCCTTGACGACTGGGGCACCCACAGCCTGACCGACCAGCAGCGTCTCGATCTGCTGGAAATCTTCGAGGAACGCTATCGCCGGAAATCAACGCTGATCACCGCCCAACTGCCGATCGCCCAGTGGCACGCCATGATCGGCGAGCATGAGAAAGCAAAAAACACCGCCGCCCTTGACCGGCGCCGAAAACGGCGAAATCAATCGCAAATGACTTCAACCAGGCAACCGAGCGCCGACCCCATCCTGCTGTCCGCGAATTAGTGAAACTGCTGTCCCCGATTTAGCGGAACGACTGTCTCGTTTTTGCGAAATACGCACGTCCGACGCAGCTTGCGTTGACAGAGGCGGTTTTACGCGCAATAGCACTTCCGCTCGGCCTATTTTTGTGGAGTTCAATTGTGGTTCGGCCAAGGGCGCTGGGCGCCGGACCGGCCCCGTGTAAAGAGAGAGAGACCCTGCATGGAAGAATTCTTACCGCGCATCGCCACTGGTGCCGGCATCGGCCCGGCTCTCGCAGAGAAGGCCGTTGGGTTAATGCTGGGTTTCCTGCAAAGCCACGCGGCCGACGGTCCCGTTGCCCGCATGATCGAGGCCATTCCGGGAGCTTCGGAATTAGTAGCGAAGTATCATGGCGACGACCCAGAGGGTGGCGGCCTTATGGGGCTCGGCCAGCAATTGATGAGTGAGGGTCTCAGCATGGCAAAGATCGCCGGCCTCGCCAACGAGACGATCGCCTTCACCAAGGAACGTGTCGGCGACGAACTCGTGGACGAGGTCCTCAATTCAGTTCCTGGCCTTCCCCAGTTCGTCTAATCAGCGGCAGCCGGGGGCGCATGACCTCGTGCGCCCGTACCGGCCGTTCTGCGCAGTAGGCATTCTCCGCCGAGCTTTCCGTACCGATCTCGCCAGACCACCAACCGCCGGGCACGCGAAGCGAGCGTTGGAGTACTTCATTCGTCTATTCCAAAATCGACCTCAGGCGAATCGATGTGTATAATTTCTGGCGGTAAGGGTTTATCCTGAACGCTTTCGATGAAGCCCGCGAGATAAGCAAACGTATTGTATTTCTCGAGGACCAACCGCTTCGCCTCTCGTATTGCGCCGCGACGCTCCTTCCAGAGGTCCGAGTTGATGATTTCTTGAATTTTTTGGATTACGTTCTTGTCCTCTGGGTCAATCAGAACCATTGAGTCCGAAGGGAAGAACCTCGTGATTGCCGGGCTGCCGTAATAGATCGGCATTGTTTCAGCAACGAAGCAGTCCATAAGCTTCTCTGTAAAATAGTAATCAGCACGTGTATTCTCGAAAGCTATACTGTAACGGTAAGGTGCGAGTGCGTTCCATTTATCTCCAATCAGCCGAAAACCTCGGCCGAACAGGTCAAAATCGAGCTCCTCTCTCAGCCGTTCCAGAAACGCCAGCCGATATCGATGCCCTTTAAGCAGGGCGATGTTACTGGTAATCCATGAGAGCCGAAGCGGCTTGTCCACGACTTCGCTGACCAGAAGTTGGTCATATGTCTTGTTTACAGACCAAGACCGAGTGATAGGTGGAGCCAAAACGAATCGGCGCCCTGCATTCTGCCGAGCAGCCAGCTCTGCGTCAGACGTCAGGACGATAGTATTTTTCCCCTGCCCTTCATGAAATGCGCGATGAGCTTTCGTCGGCGGTTCGCCGATTGCAAAAATTGTCCTGTTTGGGCTCGCCTCGATATCAACAGGGAGCCCAAAAAGAGAAGCAGAGTTAAAGACGATATGCCAATCGGGCACGAAGGATGTCGTGCGTACAAAAGCGACATTGTTCCAGATTCCACTGCCCTTTGGAGTGAGATGGTGGATTGCATCATCCAAAACGCCCCAAGAATCCAGACATGTAGCAACAATGGGCGCCGGACGTTCCGTCAACAATTTGGCCAACAAAGCAGTTCCACCCCATTCACTTCCGTTGGACCGGGAGCAACTTGTGCATCGGGCGCAACACCTCTCTGCGCCTGAAATAGCTCGCGATCCTGATCGATATCAAACACACGATTCTGTGCGACTTCGCGCCATTCGACAACTCATCTCTAAGACCGCGGGAATCCCTTCACTCGTGAAGGTACTCAATCGCCATTCCGGATTGCGGTAACATTGGGCAGCATAAACCTGCCGGGACCCGCCGTCGAGGCAATTGTCGCTTTGCACTTAACCAGGTTCTTCCTCACTTTGTGTGGTGATCAGGCCGGTTGAGTGGCAGCATGCGTGCCCTAAGGAGTTCGGAGCCCGCTCTGCCGTACATCGCACGCTTGATCGTCTTCAGGCGGTTGATCTGCCCTTCCGCCTGGCCGTTGCTCCACCGTAATTCAATGGCATTGCGAACGGCGTCAACGTCACGGCGTCGGACCCGAGCGAAACGCGTGATGGCGACGAGCCCGGAGTTGACGGCATCCTCGATCCAAGTGTCGAGCTTGTCCAATTCACAGGCCCCGCAAAATGCCGCGGAAGCGCATGGCAAGCCTGCGCATCGTGGCAAACTCATGTGATCCTTGCTTCAGGACGTCGACCTTTCTCGCCTGGTTGATCGTCAGCATACCCCGGGCCTTCATGCAGAGGGCCGCGGCGACTACCGGCGAGATCACATGGCCGGTCGCCGGATCCTGGATGGGGACAGCATCGCGGGCTGGTTGATGGCGTATGATCGAAGCAGGCGACGCACTGTCCTCGCCCGTCCTCTCGGCGCGGCGCCAGCTTGGGAGAAGCCGCTCCAGATTCGAGAAACTGCCCGTGTAGCCGCGCTGTTTGATATCGTGGAACAGGTGTCGTCCGCAGCGATTGCCGTCTCTCCAGGACTGGCTAAGAAACGCCTCGAAATATAAGGGTGACGTCGGCTCGACGCGGCCCTGCGTCGGTCGGGTGGCGTGTCGAAATTCAGCCATTTGGCGATGCTGCGCCGGCCGTAGCCGGTACGACGGGCGATCTCGGAACAGGACAGCCCTTTCCTTGCGCAAGGCGTGAACCATTTCGAACACCGTCTGCCGCGATTGTCGATGAGCGTGGCGCACCCGGCGCCGATGCGTTGCGTCAACGTGCGGATCATCCTGCATCAGATCGACTTGCGCGCTCCCGATACCCTTATCGGGCAGCAATGCAGGCCCCGTGGCGCGGCCCGAAAGGCTCATCTGCTCCTCGATTGCGACCCGCAGATTCTACATGAGATGGAACCGATCAGCCACCTGGCGCGCTTGCGGTGCACCCTCGCGAACAGCTTGCGCATAGAGCCCGCATCGGTCTCGGCTCACGATCTCGACGGAAGGGTGCCGCTCTAGCCATTGCGACGCACTCGCCACGCTTCTGTCATCCAGGATGTCGACAACCGAATGGCGCTCCAGGTCCACGATCATCGTGCCGTAGCGCCATGATCGCCGCCAGCTCCAGTCATCGATGCCAACGACCCGAATGGTGGAGTTGCTGTGAGCGACCGCGGCATCTCGCTTCAGCTGCCACAGGATAGTGTCGTCGCAGACCGGCATGCCGAGCCGTCGCATCAAGCGCTCGCCGGGACGGCCGCCGGTGCTATGGCCGAGCAGACCGACAATCTCCGCGACCCTCCAAGGGGAAGCAATCGTCGGCAGACGGTCGGTGAATGTTTGTCGTTCACATTTCTGATGTGCGCACCGCCAGCGGCTCAACCGAGGCTTCACCGTCACGGTCTTGCCCTGGACCGGCAGATTTTGAAGGCTGCGGTTGGACCAGCCATGCCGACTTCGGGTCCGTCGTCCGCAATCTGGGCAAAATGCCGAACGCCGGTCCGGCAGCGGAAACAAGCCAACTGTCATCATCAGTGAGCGCGACACCCCGTATTTTAGCCCCTGGGCCGGGGGACCATTTTGTTTTCGTTCGCATGCCCGCACATAGCGGCATCCCTCGCCAACGGCGAATGAACCACACAAAGTGAGGCAGAGCCCCATTAACTGCCAAGCGACACGATCCTTGGCTGCGTACCCGTCCTCGACGATTCCCTCGGAGCATCATTCCTGGCTAGTCCTTTTACCCGGCCATACGCGATCAGCCACTCACGGCCCGGACGAAATGCGCAAAGCTGGCCGCCGCACGTCACAATGCGCAGCGCCTTATTTGGACGATGCTGATATTTTTTCTTCAACGATTGGTCTCAATGCGAAAGGGCTAGGCCGATCGTTGCCTGGCCGAGCGCCAGACCGCCGTCGTTTGCGGGAATGCTTACGTGCGCCAGCCCCTCCAATCCTGCGACTGTGAGCTCGGCAAGTACGCCTTTGAGCAGCAGCCGATTCTGGAAAGCGCCACCGGACAGTGCGACCGTGCCGACGCCGTTTTCGTTAGTGAGTCCGATGGCCTTCCGCGAGATGATCTCTATCAGCGTCCTGTGGAAGCGCGCAGCAATCAGCCCGGTTTCGGCGCCCAAAGCCTGATCACAAAGAAGCGCTTCCCACAGACCTTTCCAGGAGATAACCGGTCCCTTCCGCGAGGTTGCTGGCCAAGCCTCGGCCGCATCCATGAACGGGCTGGCGAGCGCCTCCATCTCCATGCCGGCTTGCCCCTCGTAGCTCTGGCGCTCCAGACAGATGCCGAGGACTGCCGCGCAGGCATCGAAAAGCCGCCCCGCCGAGGAGGCAAGCGGAGCATTGACGCCCCTCTCGATCATCCGGTCCAGCACCCGAAGCGGCTTTTCGGCCAAGGCGGGGACGAAGGGCCGATCGGCAGGAAGCTTGGCCAGGAAATCCGGACCGAAAGCCGCCCGCAGATGCGCATAGGCATTGCGCCACGGCTCGAGGCTGGCCTTGTCGCCGCCGGGCATGGCGACCGGCTCGAAGTATGCCAGCCTCCGGAACCCTCGATAGCCGCCGAGCAGGAACTCGCCGCCCCAGATCGTGCCGTCATCGCCGTATCCGAGACCGTCGAGGATAATGCCCAGCACCGGCGGTGCGTCGATTGCGCGGCCGTGCTGGGCAAGGCACGAGGCGAGATGCGCGTGATGGTGCTGGACCTGCACAAACCTCGCGGCGGTCTCACGGGCAAGCTCCATGGCAAGCTGGGTCGAACGGTAGCCCGGATTCCGGTCGGCCACAATGAGGTCCGGCTTCGTGTCGAACAGGCTTCGATACAGCCCCAACGCCTGCCTCCACGCGTTCTGGTTCTTCAGCTCGTCGAGGTCGCCGAGATGCTGCGACAGCAGCGCGTTGCCGTCGCCCGCCAGGCAGAACGCGGCCTTTAGGTCGCCGCCCGCAGCCAGCGCCCTGACCGGGCCATCGAAGCCCGCCGGCAGCGCCAGCGGCTCCGGCGCGAAGCCGCGCGCGCGCCGCAACACCGAAATGCCGTGCCCGTCGAATCGCACCACGCTGTCGTCGAGCCGGTTGACAATCTCGCGGTCGTGCATCAGCCAGAAGTCGGCGATCCCGGCAAGCTCCTGCCGCGCCTCGTCATTGTCCGTGCATTGCGGCTCGCCCGAACGATTGCCGGAGGTCATCACCACCGGACCGTCCAGCGCCCGCAGCAAGAGATGATGCAACGGCGTGTAGGGCAGCATGAAACCGAGCCGCTCGTGCTGCGGCGCCACGCCCGCCGCAACGCCGCAGCTGTCACGGCGCTTCACCAGCACGATCGGCGCCGCTCGGGCGGCAAGCGCCACGCGCTCCTCGCCCGACAGCTCCGCGAATTCGGCAAGCTGCTCCAAGTCGCGCGCCATCAGCGCGAACGGCTTACCGTCGCGCTTCTTGCGGGCGCGCAGCTGCGCCACCGCCGCTTCGTCCGTCGCGTCGCAGGCGAGGTGGAACCCGCCGATGCCCTTGATCGCGACGATCCGCCCTTCCCCGATCAGCGCCGCCGCCTCGCGGATCACCGCCTGCGGGCCGCCGCCGACCACGACGTGGTCTGGACCTTCCAACCAGACGCGCGGGCCGCAGGCCGGGCAGGCGATCGGCTGGGCGTGATAGCGGCGGTCGGCCGGATTTTCATACTCGGCCCGGCATTCCTCGCAGGTCGAAAATCGTGCCATAGCGGTCGAGCGGCGGTCATAGGGGATAGCCTTGACGATTGACAGACGCGGCCCGCAATGCGTGCAATTGGCGAACGGGTAGAAATAGCGCCGGTCCTTGGGGTCGAGCACTTCCGCAAGACATTCCAGGCAGCAGGCGGCATCGGGCACGATGCCGGTCTTCACCCGCCCGCCCGCGCTCGCCGCTATGGCGAAGCCGCCCGCCGGCCGCGGCCCCTCAAGCGTCGCCGTCTCGATCCCGTCGATCCGCGCCAACGGCGGGCATTGCGCCTTTAGCCTATCCGCGAAGGTCTCGAACTCGGCATCGCTGCACCACAGCGCGATCTCCACGCCTGCAGCATCGTTGCGGACGTGACCCGATAGCCCCATAGCGGTCGCGATGCGCCACACTGTCGGCCGGAAGCCGACGCCTTGCACCAGCCCCGTCACCCGGACCAGGCGTCCCTCCACTGCGGGCTCGGCGAGCGGCGGGCCCATCAGCGCACCGTGCACACTATGCACGGGTCCAACGACCGCACGATGTGCTGGACTGCAACCGGCTCGGTCTCGCCGAGCCGCACCGGCGCAGCTTCGAGCGCCAGCTCCAGCGGGCCACGATTGCCGGCCCAGTCGCGTGGCGAAAAGTTCTGCAATGCGTAGAGCAGGTCGATCTGCGCGTGGTGGCGGCGACGAACCGCGATCTGGAGAAAGAGCTGCACCCCGTTCTTCAGCGTGAGCGTGAGGTTTTCCGGATGACAGAGCTTGGTGATGTACTGGTAGATGCCGGCCTCGTTGATGCCGTCGATGGTGTCATGCGCGTCGGTGTAGCCCGAGATGATCATGCGCACGATGTCCGGCCAGCGGGTGCGCGCCTGCTTCAGGAACTCGGTGCGGCAGGTGCCGGCTATGCGCTGGTCACACAGGATGATCTGGATCCATTCCATCTCCAGGATCGAGCTGGCGGCCTTGGTGTCGCTGGCTACGTGGACATCGAAATCCTCGCTCAGGACGCGCCGTTGCGCCTCCAGCGAGCGGATTTCGTCGTCGACGATCAATATGCCCGGCAGGTCGCTCACGATGCCTTTTTCCTTCCCTCCCGGCCGGCCTGCCAGGCGACGTCGCGGTGGCGGGCGATCGTCACTGGGGTGCGCGACTTCGGCACCTTGTGCACGAAATTATGCCGCGCGACGTGGTAGCTTGGGTCGAAGCCATAGAAATTGCGGCGCATCCGCGAAAGCTCCTCCTCGCGATAGGCGCAAAGCGGCTTGGCCGCCTCGTCGGCTGCGCGCCGGGCTTGTTTTTCGGCGAGCAACCCCGGAAACTCTTCGCTCCCGGCCAGCGCGGCAGCCGACGCCCTCACTTGCGCCGTGAACAGCTCGCTTGCCCCCGCGAACACCCGGTTGGCCAGATTCAGATTCAGCGCCTCCTTCGCGCCCATCGGCAGGCGCGCTGCCGCGATCCGGCGGGCATTCTCAGTCCCGCAGCAGCTCGGCAGGAGATAGGTCCAGAACTCCGAGCCGTAGAGATTGCCCATGTCCTTGTAATGCGGGTTGAGGATGACGCTCGAGCGCATCCAGAGCTGGTCGGTGCTGCGGGCGAGAAACACGCCGCCCGCTGCCGCATTTCCGGCAAGCGCTGCTACGGTGATGTGGCTTGTCGTGCGGATGATCGCATCGGCGAGGTCGTCGATGGCATTGATGTTGACCCAGGAATCGTCGGCCGCGCTGTCGGCCGCCTCGATCCGGTTGAGGTCGAGCCCGTTGGACCAGAACTGCGGCCCTCCGCACAGCACGATCGCCCTGGTCGGACGCTCCGTCGCTTTTGTATAAGCGTCCAAAAGTCTTCGACAGGCGTCCTTTCCCATTGCACCGTTATAGAAGGGGAAGTGCA
The DNA here is from genome assembly GCF_040320585.1 of Mesorhizobium sp. M0663. Classification (NCBI taxonomy): domain Bacteria; kingdom Pseudomonadati; phylum Pseudomonadota; class Alphaproteobacteria; order Hyphomicrobiales; family Phyllobacteriaceae; genus Mesorhizobium; species Mesorhizobium sp. M0663. The sequence continues at coordinate 131,870 of NZ_JAMYPX010000017.1, read as the reverse complement.
GATAGCCGACCGCAGCTTCTTCTTCGTAGATGATGTCCTGATAACCGCCCGGTGAATTGAGCGGGATCTCCGGCAGGTCTGCAACTTCCTTCGCGAAGACCATGGTCGCCGGCAGCTTGAACGGGTGTGGCGAATTGGGATGCCGGACATGGCCGATCCACAACGCGCCGTCGACGGTGACGATGGCGATCGCCGGCCCGCTTCTGGCGGCGACCACTCCCGGCTCGGGGAGCGATATCTTGCCCCGTTCACCCCGCGCGAGAGGCAAGTCACCCCCTGGTTCACGTGCGTCTCGCGCGTCGAAAAGGAAGACCGTTTCGCCGAAAAGTTCGTCCCGCACGCCGGGCGCGCCGTCGGCTGCTGCGATATTCTTCAGCACCGTTTCGGTCGTGTCGGCAGCCCAATCGATCCGCCGGTCCGCCTGTTTGATCGCGTCCCGCCACCGGCCCAGCGGCGCTACAGATTGTTCTTCCAGGGCAATCGGCTTTTCGCCCTGCTCGAACCGCGCGATCGCTTCGAGCACCGCCGTCACCGCCGCGTCGGTCACCTCGTTGCTGTAGAGGCTCGATTTCGTCGCCTTTCGCATCGCGAAGGTGGCGCTCGCCCAGACCGGCCCCGCATCCATTTGGGCCGCCGCTTCCAGCACCGTGACACCCCACTGCGTCGCCCCGTCCACCATCGCCCAGTCCAGCGCGGAGGGGCCGCGGTCGCCGACGATGCCTGGGTGAACGATCATACAGCATCGATTTTCATAGACTTCTTTCGGGATTGCCCGCTTCAGAAAGGGGGCAATAACGAGGTCCGGCCGAAACAAATCTACCGCCTCCATGGTCCGCTCGTCGTTGACGTCCATCTCGACCGAGACCTCGTGTGCGTGCTCGCCAAGCGCCACGAAAATCCTCTGACTCAAGGCGTTGAAGGCGGTGACGAGAAGCAGAATGCGCATCTTCAGCAGATCCTCGGGAGCTGTTCCCCGGCGATCCAGTCGACCACGCGCATACCGCCAAGTCTCGTTTTCATCCGCACCAGCGCATGCTGGTCTGTGACGACTTCGCCAATGATTGCGGCATCCCGGCCCATGGGATGAGCGCGTATCTCGGCGAGCAAAGTCTTCGCGTCTTGCGCCACGCAGATGGCGATCAGCTTGCCCTCGTTGGCAACATTCAGCGGGTCGAGGCCGAGCAGTTCGCACGCCGCCGCGACCTCCGGCTTCACCGGAACCGCCGCTTCCCGGATTACCATTCCGACCTTGGACTGCTGCGCGATTTCGTTCAGCGTCGCCGACAGTCCGCCGCGCGTGGGGTCACGCAACACCCGGATACCAGGAACGGAGCCAAGCATCGCCGCCACCAGATCGTGCAGAGCTTGGCTGTCGGAGATAATTTCCGTTTCAAAATCAAGGTGTTCGCGCTTCGACAGGATTGCGACTCCGTGGTCGCCCATGGTGCCGGAGACAAGGATTGCATCGCCCGGCCGGGCATTGCTTCCGGAGATGTCTGTGCCGTCCGCCAGCACGCCAACAGCGGTCGCGGAGATGAAAACGCCGTCGCCTTTGCCCTTCTCCACCACCTTGGTGTCGCCCGTAACCACGGGTACGCCTGCTTCCCGGGCGGCAAAAGCCATTGAAACAACTATTCTTTCCAGTTCGGCCAACGGAAAACCTTCCTCCAGGATGAAGGACGCGGACAACCAGAGCGGCCGCGCGCCCATCATGGCGACGTCGTTGATCGTGCCGTGGACCGCCAGTGCTCCGATATCCCCGCCCGGAAAGAACAGAGGCGAGATGACATGCGCGTCCGTTGCCATCACCAGGCGTCCGCAGACGGTGCCGAGCAGGGCCGCGTCGTTAGCCTGGGCCAGGAACTCGTTGGCCAGATGTCTTTGAAAAATATCCCGAATCAGCTCGGCCATCGCGCGGCCGCCCGCGCCATGCGTCATGTCCACCGCGCCGCGGACCGACGAGGTGGTGACGGCTAGCCTGGGATCGTTCGCGCTCATTATTCCGCCGCCTCCAACAGCTTCGGCTCGCGGAAACGGCCATAGGTCCAGTAGGCCGCGCAGGCACCCTCGGAGGAGACCATGCATGAGCCAATCGGGTTCTGCGGCGTGCACACGGTGCCGAACAGCTTGCAGTCGGTCGGCTTCTTCAGCCCGCGCAGGATCGACCGGCATTCGCAGGACTTCACCTGGCGCGAAGCCTTGACCGACAGCTCGAAACGCTTCTCGGCGTCGAAATCGGCATAAGCGTCGCGGATGCGCAGGGCGCTGTAGGGCACGGTGCCGAGGCCGCGCCAGTCAAAGGTCTTGCGCAGCTCGAAGACCTCGCTCACCAGTGCCTGCGCCTTGAGGTTGCCCTCCTCGGTCACGACGCGGGTATATTCGTTCTCGACCTCGTGCCGGTCTTCATTGACCTGCCGGATCAGCATCAGGATGGACTGCATGACGTCCAGCGGTTCGAAGCCGGCGATGACAACCGGCTTCTGGAATTCCTCGGCAAAGAATTCATATGGCTGCGAGCCGATCACGGAGGAGACGTGCGAAGGTCCCAGAAACCCGTCAATCTTGACGATGCCCAGTTCCCGCACTTCCGGCGATTCAAGAATGTGAGAGATCGCGGCCGGCGTGAGCACATGGTTGCAGAACACGCTGAAATTCTTGAACCCCTCGGCTTGCGCCGTCTTGATCGCGACGGCCGTCGGCGGCGTCGTGGTTTCGAAACCGATGGCGAAGAAGACGACTTGCCGCTCGGGGTTTTCACGCGCGATCTTTAGGGCATCGAGCGTTGAATAGACCATGCGGACATCCGCTCCGTCCGCCTTGGCGCGGATCAGGCTGCGTTGCTTGGTGCCCGGCACGCGCATCATGTCGCCATAGGTGCAAAGGATGACCCCGTGCCGCTCGGCGAGCTCCACCGCATCGTCGAGGCGAGAGATGGGAAGCACGCAAACGGGGCATCCGGGTCCGTGCACGAAATGCACGTTCTGCGGCATCAGGTCCTGCACGCCGTGGCGAAAAATCGCATGCGTGTGCCCACCGCAGAACTCCATGAAGTGGTAGCTCTTTTGCGGATCAGCCTCGATCGCGATGGCGCCGGCGATGGTCTTCGCAAGCTCCTGGTCGCGATATTCGTCGACATATTTCACGCCGAAATCTCCTCCAGTCCCTCCTCCAGCACGCCCGCTTCGGCCATCAGCTGCTGCGTGCGCTCGGCCTCCTCGGGGCTCACCTTGTGGAGCGCATAACCGACATGGACGAGCACGAAATCGCCAAGCGAAACGTCTGCCACCAAAGCCAATGAGATGCGCTTCGTGACCCTGTCGAACGCGACCACGGCCATGTCGTCATCGAGCAGTTCAACGACGCGGGCGGGAATGGCCAGGCACATCAGGCTGCTCCGAGCTCGGCCGCCCGCCGATGGCCGACTAGCGCCATGGCGCGGACCGCGCCGATCCAGGCCGTCCAGTCCGACATCCCCTCGCCCGTGCGCGCGGAAACCCTCAGCACCTTGATCCGCGGGTTCACCTTTCGGGCGTTGGCGATGCAGGCCTCCACGTCGAAGTCGAGATGCGGCAACAGGTCAGTCTTGTTGAGGATCATGAGATCGGCGGCGGCGAACATGTCGTGATATTTCAATGGCTTGTCCTCGCCCTCGGTGACTGAGAGCACCACCACCTTGTGTGCCTCGCCTAGGTCGAAGCCCGCCGGACAGACGAGGTTTCCCACGTTTTCGACGAGGAGCAGGCCTCCTTCGGCAAGGTCGAGTTGATCTGCGGCATGGCCGACCATATGCGCGTCGAGGTGGCAGCCCTTGCCGGTGTTGACCTGGATCGCGGGCGCGCCGGTGGCGCGGATGCGGTCGGCATCATTGGAAGTCTGCTGGTCGCCCTCGATCACGGCGATCGGCAACTTGCCCTTCAGTGCCTCGATCGTGCGGCAAAGCAGCGTCGTTTTGCCAGAGCCGGGGCTGGAGACGAGGTTGAGCGCAAGCACGCCGCGCTCGGCCAACATTTTCCTGTTCGCATCGGCATACTCGTTGTTCTTGGAATGGATATCCTTTTCCAGCTTGACCATCCGCGCCTGGCTCATGCCCGGCGCACGGGTGCCATCGGGGCCCGAGCCACAATCGTGCACATGATCGTCATGATGGGGGCCGTGATCATGATCGTGGTGGTGATCATGATCGTGGCCGTCATGATGGTGATGGCCATGCGCCTTGCCCTCGATCCGGACGGCGCCCTCGCCGCATCCGCAAATAGTGCACATCAGCTCACCTCCAATTCCCTGATCTTCATTTCTTGGCCGCCGGTCACCTGCAGCTGATGGCTTCCGCAGTCCGGGCATGGATCAAAGCGTGCCGCGATCGGCACGCTCTGGCCGCAAGGCATGCACCAGGCCCTGCCTTCCGTCTCGACGATTTCCAGCCTTGCGTCTTGCGCCAGAGAGCCACGCATGACGACATCGAAGCCGAACTTCAGCGCCTCGATTTCGACAGCGGATAGCCGCCCGATTTCCATGCAGACGCGGCCCACCTTCCGAAAATCCTGTCTCGCGGCCTCTTCCTCGATGATGCCACGGACGCTCTCGCATATCGCCATCTCGTGCATCAGCGGAGCCTGATATCGTAGCCGACGCAGGGGTCGATGGCCCGGACCAGGAGATCGGCCTGGACCGCCAGATCTTCACGTCCGGATGCAGCGAGCGCCGAAAGCGAGCTCGCGGCAATGCCGCTCTCGGCGAAATGAATGCTGGTCGGAGCCGTGATGGCGTAGTCGGCGATTCGGTCGTCGTTCAAAACAATCCGATGTTCCAGCCGGCCGCGTGCTGCCTCGGCGAAGGCAGTAGCAGAGCGGCCCCCGTTCTCGTCGCGAAAGACTTCGCGCGTAGGCACTTCGGACCCCTCCGCGACATCCCGCAGGGCCGCGAGCCCTCCGGCGATCTGCGCCGGCAGCGTCGAAGCCTCGACCACGCGGGCAGCCAGCCGCGCGGCCAGGCCGGCTCCACCGTCTTCGGAAAGGAAAGCGCGAACGAGCGGCGCACCAGCCTGCCTGGCGAGGCAGCTCGTGTCGGCCGACGTTTCCTTCGGCAAATGCTCGTTTCCCCCGTTTGTCGTTTCGGGGTGGCCTATCATGGCCCAGCCCCTTGCCAAGACCGGGGCGATGAGACGGGCCGCAATCGTGCTGCGCTCCATAGCCCACTGCGCGAAGGCATCGCGATCCATCGCGCCAAGCGGCTTTTCGCCTTCGTAGACCACGGACTGCGTTAGATGGCTCGCTTCGGCGGCCGTTTCGGCAGCGTCCGCGCCCGGAATCCCCACGCACACGCCGGGAACGAACGCATTCCCGCCTGGAAAAAGCGCCTGCTTGAGGCGCTGCGGCAGGCGCATAGCCCGGCGCAGGGTTTTACCGTCCGCAGGCTCGCCCGCGAGACTGGCAGTATCCAAGCCAATGCGCAGCAGGTGCTCGCGCAGCGTTTCGGTAAGCACAAGAAGCCGCCGCGCTTGCTTCGTGCGCCGGTCCGTCCCGATCTCCAGGGCCGCCTCGGCTGCCTCAACGCTCGCCGCCGACTGCGCAATACTACAGACACTGAACAGCGAACCGATCGCCGAGATGACCTCCGTCACCGGTCGGGCTCGCACGATCGGGCCAAGCGCAACCGGGCGCGGCGGCGTGACGATGGCTTCCATAACGCGACCGCCATCGCAGACGAGATCGATGGAGACGCGGCCATCAACCCTCATGCAGCGGTCTCCTCCTTGTCGCCCAAACCGAACAGCCAGCGGCGGGTCAATTTCGCCGGCTGGGAGCTCGCGGGTGTTCCGGCTGTCTCAACCTCGTCCAACGCGCTTGCCTCTCCCTCAGGTAGCCGGCCTTCCCAGACACGGATCATCTCGCCGTCTTCGTCTTCTTCCGCCTCACGGTTGAACAGTTCCGCAAGCACCTGCCGCGCGGCCTCTTGCGCACTCTCCTGGTCGGCGAATTCGAACATCGGCGAGAACAGCGAGCACATGCGGTAGCAGCCGAGCTCCTCTTCATAGGCCCGGAAGAACTCGAACCGGCCCGCCGGGAATGATGCATGCTCCTTGGTGCCCGTAGCCACGCGCGGGCGCGCTTGCCCGTCGCCAAATGGTAGAAGCACGAGGTTCATGAGCCAGGGCGTGACAAGAACCGCGAGCCATTTGCCCTGCCACTGCCGCACGCCCACCGCGCTGACGCAAAGCGCCGGATTGAGGATCGGAATTCCTGCCATGGCCGTCCGTTCGATCCGCTGAAACACGAACTCTAGATGGGCAGCGACGGCTTGCGAATGATCCATGTCAATCGCTCACGACCATGAAGCCCTGCTTGGAGCCGTCGCAGGTGGGGCAGCTCCAGTTCGCCGGCAGTTCGGCGAAGGGCGTGCCGGGCGGGATCTGCCAGTAGTCGTCGCCCTCAGCCGGGTCGTAGACATGCCAGCAAATCCTGCATTCGAGCCGCGACATCGGGCCGATCTTGGCATTGTCGCCGCCATATGAACCGGCAAAGAAGGAGTCGTTCACCGGTAGACCTCCAGGATTTCGAGGAGCCGCTGGCGGCTGTCCGCAATATCCTCGGGCGCGGCGCGGACCACCCCCGGCAAGGCCGTGACCTCGATCGTGTTGAGGATGAGATCGTCGGTCGAATTGAAGAAGCGCACCCACCAGACGCCGCGCGTCCCCGTCGTGGTCACGCGGCAATTGCCGTAGCCACGCGACAGCACGACCACCGGCCCGTGGCCAAGCAGGCCGTCGAGGAAGGTCAAGTCCTCTTCAGTGTGCGGCAGCAGCGACAAGTTTATGGCGTGCGGCCCGACGTCGGGCCCGACGAGCGGGATGCGGCCATTGAGCTCCGAAATCAGCGGCGGCGCGTTGAAGACGCCCGTCGGATAGGTCGCCGGCGCAGCGAGCGTATTGCGGCAGCCGGCGAAGGCCCTCTCCAGCACGGCCGAGGGAAAGGCGCCGACCTCGACGAAATCGCGCACGAGCCTGCCATCCGTTCCGGTCTGGCGCACGCGCCAGATACCGGCGAGCACCGACTCCTGAGCCTTCAGGTCGTCGCCGCAGATGATCAAGACCTCGCCCTCGCCCAGCGCCTGGTCGATCAGCGCAAGATTGGCGTGGTCGAGGCCGGAAAGATCATGCACCGCGTTTTCGCAATCCGGCGAGGACCGGCCGAGGCTTTCAGCCAGCGCGGAGAGCACCGCCAAAGCAGCTTCGAGCCCGGCGACATTTTCCTTCTCCGGCAACACGGGTGACGCAGAGGTCGCCATGCCCTTCGGCATTTCCATATACTGCAAGTCGCTGCCGTCCCCTTCGCTCGGCTGTGAACCCGGCCCGATGCCGCCGAATAGCGATGCTGCCATGATGCGCCCTCCCGGCCGCTTTCGCTCACTGGAAATGATCGTGGTCGTGACCGTCGTGGGTCGCGCAGGCTTCGGGAAGCTCGAAAGGCGGCGGCGCGCTCGGCCCGCGCCTCAGTATGCCGTCGATCTCAGTGAGGTAGTCTTCCCAGTCGAGCACGCGCTTTATCGCGCCGAGATATTCGCCGTTCCTCAGGAAGACAAGCGCCGGGAAGGCGTCGAAGCGATAGCGGCTTTGCAGCTCGCGTTCGCTCTCGCGCGATACCACGGCGGGCTTGAACACGCCCTGGAAGGCCTGCACCAGCTCCGGCAGGATCACCGCCACATCGTTGCTCTCGGCGAGCCGCAACCAGTCACCGGGAAAAAACAGCGCGGTGAGGTCGTGGGCCTCGGCGAATGCGTCGATGTTCGCCTCGTCAACCACCGGGATGCGGTGGCGCTCCATCATCATGGTGAGAACGGGTGAAAACATGGACTCAGGCGTCCTCCGTGCCTTGCGGTGAAAGGGCTTGCCCCGGCCGCAGATGCTCCGGCAGTTGCGGCTCGCGGCCGACCAGGTCGGCGAAGAGGTGGTCGAGGTCGGTGTCGCCGGCGAGCGCACGCTCCGTCGCTTCGATCGCGTCGGCGATCAGGCGCGCCGTCTCGGCAGTGACAGTCTCGCGCGCGGTGTCGAGGAAGGCGAGTATCCACGTACCCGCTGGCTGGTCGCCGACCAGGGTCATATCGAGGCGCCGCGTGCCGCTGCGACCGGTGCACAGGGCAATGCCGCCGCTGCATTCAACCACCTGGAAGGGAACGCCGACACACATCAGCCCTGCCTTCCAGACGATTGCAAAAGCGCGTCGACCTCGCACTCGAAATTCGCCGGACCAGCGAAGGCACCATTCGCGAGAAGCCGCGCGTCGCCGTGACGACAGGCCTCTTCCGGTCGGGGTCGACCGCTCTCGTAGATGCCGATGCGCATTTCGCGCGAGGCGAGCGTCTCTTCTTCGGCCAGCGGTTCGGTGCGCTTGGCGATCGTCGCGCCGAGCCAGGCGAGCCACTCGATGGCGATCTCGATTGCAGGCTCGATCTGAGCCTTCACCGCGGGCCGGAGACTGCCGCCGTAGTCGTCCAGCTCGACCGGTTGCACGCCGACGAGAAGGAGATGGGCGGGATAGTCACCCATCATCTCGGCCATGGCGAGAACTTCCTGAAAGCCAGTCTGGTGGAGCGAAATCTTCTTCACACCGAGGAAGGCCGGCACCTCGCTGCCTTCGACGAGCTTCAGCGTGCCAGGCGCCAGGCCGTAGTCGACCGTGTCGAACACCACGAGGATGTCGGCCTCGCGGATATGTTGGAGGAGGTAGATGCCCTGCGTGCCGCCATCCATGGCCCGGACGTTGTCCGCCGTTTCGCAGAGCCGGTGGAACTCCTCCACCACGCGGATGCCGAAGCCCTCGTCGGCCCATAGCAGATTTCCGATGCCGAGCACGAGCACCCGTGGCGCGTCCTTCATTGGGAAGCCTCCTTTCGACCTTTTTCTTCCAGCAGCAAGAGGCGGGCCAATTGGCCGGGGGCCGGCAAATGGTTGCGAAATAGGTTGATCTCTGGATAGCGAACGACGCGTATGGAAAGCGCGATGACGATTTTACCGCACAAACGGAAAGTATCCTTCGATTGACGGATACGGCAACGGCCGGACTGAGAACCGAAATTCCAGGCCGATGGAAAGTTTGCGTTCACTCGCCCACCCCACTCCGCCTCGCTCCGCACCTTTGCCCTGAAAGGGATAGAGGAAGGGCGCCGGGCGTTGCGGTTGGCACTTCCTCTCCCCGTCGAACGGCTAGGGGATGCACACATCTTTTCGTTGCGTCGATGACTCATCTGTGAGTTGCGGCGTCGGGTTGGTGTGTGATTCTGTAGGCGACGTACTGAGGGAGGCGTCGCGGTGTCATCTATGGGATTGTTGGGGTCGTTCGGTGACGAACGGCTCGAAAAAAGGGGGTCCAGCTTCTGGAGCGGATGGTGTCGCGCGAGAGCGTGTGCCTGCGCCGCTTGGCTGGAGGAGCCCGTAGCGGGATCGTGGGCTTTTGTCGGTTCCTGGCGAACGCTCGGGTGACGACGGACAGGCTGATTGAAGGTTGGGGCGCTGCGACGGCTGAGGCTAGCGCCGGTCGTCATGTGCTGGCGATCCAGGACACCAGTGAGATCAATTTCGCGACGACGCCGGAGTATCGGCGTGGCCTTGGCGAGATTGGCAAGGGCGGCGGCCGTGGCGTGTTGCTGCACGCGATGCTGGGCATCGATGCCGAGACGGGCGGCGTTCTGGGGCTGGTGGCGGGCCGGGTGTGGACGCGCGAGGGGCGTGTGGAGGTTGCTCATGCCAAGCGGCCTCTGTGCGACAAGGAGTCCGAGCGCTGGTTGAGCACGGCCGCGGCGGCCAAGCCGGTGTTGAAGTCGGCTGCACTGGTGACCGAGGTGAGCGACCGCGAGAGCGACATCTACAGCAAGTGGGCGCTTGTACCCGAACCCGGCTTCCACATTCTGACCCGCGCCATGCACGACCGCCGGATCCAGGGCGGCGGCAAGCTGTCGACCGCACCGCTGCAGGCCGCCGGAGAGGCCATGGTCGAGCTGCGCGCGCGGCCTGGTCGGGCGGCGCGCACGGCCCGGCTGGTGGCGAGCTTTGCCCAGGTCGAGGTCGTGCGCCCCGACAACACGATTGAAGAGGGCCTGCCCAAGACGGTGAGCGTGAGCTTGGTGCAGGTAGCCGAGATCGACCCGCCGCAGGGCGCCGAGCCGATCCTGTGGCGACTGCTTACCACCCATCTCGTCGAGGACGCGGCCATGGCCTGGCGGATGGTCGATTGGTATCGCATGCGCTGGACCATCGAGCAGTTCTTCCGCACCCTCAAACAGCAGGGGCTTCAGCTGGAAGACAGCCAACTGGAGACCGCCGAACGGCTCGTCAAACTGACCGCCATCGCCGCGCGAGCCGCCTGTGTCGTCATGCAACTCGTCCAGGCCCGCGACGGCCGATCCGCACAACACGCCGCCATCGCCTTCACCCACGCCGAAATCGACACGCTTCAAGCCCTGCTGCCCACACTAGAGGGAAAAACCGCCCTGCAGAAGAATCCCCACGCCCCCCAATCCCTCGCTTGGGCCGCCTGGATTATCGCCAAACTCGGCGGCTGGGACGGCTATCCAAAGTCCAAAGCCCCAGGACCCATCACCTTCCGACACGGATTGCAGCACTTCCTGTCCATCGCCCATGGATGGGCGCTTCGAAATGTGTGAATCGCCTAGCGTCGAACGGAGGAGAGGTGTCGAGGCAAGCCGAGACGAAGTGTGGATCGACTTGAAGGCAACCCGTCTTGAAGAAAAGAGCCGGGGGGGGGGGCCCCCCCCCCCCGGCAGGTGAGGGCGCGAAAGTCCTAGTGGGAATCACGCGGCGCGCCGTTGCCGCGAAAGGTCCGCCAGCCGGAGAACATCGAGGAGATGATCGACTGCTTCGACATGATGTCCTCGCGCACCGCGGCATAGATATGGATGATCACGAAGCAGATGATCACCCACATGCCGAGATGGTGCCAGGTATGCACGTCCTGACTCTGACCGAGAAGTGGGATGACCCAGCTCGAGAACAGGTCGTACTGCCAGGACCCCATGCCGGCCCCCTCGCCGTAGAGCGCCAGTCCAGTCACGATCATGAAGATGGTGAACCAGACGAACAGGAAGTGCATGGCGAGCGTCGCGAGCGGGTTGTGCCCGGAATACTTCATCGGCTCGCTCACCAGCATGGCGTACCAGAGCACCTCGTGCCAGAGCTCCTTCCAGAAACGTCCTTTCCAGACAGGCGGGAGGAATATCTGCCGGGAATGCTCGTTGCCGGCGAAGACCCAGTAGATGCGGAATGCGAAGCCGACGATCAGGACATAGCCCGCAACGAAATGCAGGTAGCGTATCCAGCCGAAGAGGAAACTGGAACTCGCCTCGCCGCCAACCGCCGGCGGCGGCGAGCCGATCAGGTAGCCGGTGCCGGCAAGCATGAGGATGGCGAAGGCATTGACCCAGTGCCAGAGGCGCAGCGGCGCCTCGTAGACATAGACCGCTTCTTCGCTATGCGGAGTTTGGCTCGCGCTCATGGCCGCCCCCTAGCCGCCGAACACAAGCGTAGCGCCCGAGCCGGCAACGACCATGCCGAGCCCGGCGCGCGCCCAGGGCGACGACGCGAGCCTGAGGCCGATGCCGGTGCCGGCCAGATGCAGCGCCGCGGTCGAGAGCGTGAAGCCGGCAATATAGGCAAGTGCCGCGCCGGTCGTCTCGCTCGCATGGGCATGGCCATGGAAGAGGGCGAAGAACCCGGCAAGGCCGATGCCGAGCATGCCGGGAAGGCCGGCACCGGCGACGATCATGATGCCGAGAGCAAGCACGGATAGCGCGATCATGCCTTCGACCGCTGGCAGGCCGATGCCGGCAAAGGCCAACGCCGCACCCGTCATCATCATCGCCACGAAGGTTGCTGGCGGCACCAGGACCCGCGACGGCATGGCCACCGCCGACCAGACCCCGACCGCCGCCATGGCGAGAAGGTGGTCGAGTCCCATCAGCGGATGGGCGATGCCGGCGGCGAACCCGTCGGCATGCCCTGCGCCGACATGGGCGAGCGCCGGGCTGGCAAGGACCGCGAGCGAAGCTGCGGCACCAGGTTTCAGGATAGCGTGTCTCATTTCGTTCCTCCCCTAGCGCACTTTGACATTGGCAAGTTCCTGTCCGTCCGGACCCATGACATGGGTCGAACAGGCAAGGCACGGATCGAAGCTGTGGATCGTCCGCAGGATCTCGACCGGCTCCTCCGGCCGCTCCACCTTGGTGTCCATCAGCGACGCTTCGAAGGCGCCGATATTGCCGGCATGGTCGCGTGGCGAGCCGTTCCAGGTGGTCGGCACGACGCATTGGTAGTTTTCGATCCGGCCGTTCTTGATGCGTATCCAGTGGCCCAACGCCCCGCGCGGCGCTTCGGTGAAGCCGACCCCCTTGACTTCGGCGGGCCAGGACTTCGGATCCCATTTCTGGGTATTGGCGGTCGAGCTGTCTCCAGCCTTGATGGTGGCGATCAGCTTGTCCATGAAGTAGACCTGCTTGCGGGCCGCCCACTGTGCTTCCAGCGCGCGCGCAGCGGTGCGGCCGAGCGTCGAGAACAGCCCCATCAGCGGTACGCCGAGTGCCCGCAGCGTCGAGTCGACCTGCTCCTTGATCTCCTCGTGGCCCTGGACGTAGCCGATGACATAGCGGGCGAGCGGCCCTACCTCCATCGCATGGCCGCGCCAGCGCGGCGCCTTGATCCAGGAATATTTCGCGCTCTCGTCGATTTCGCGGATGTCGGTGCGCGTGCCCTTGGCGTTCGGCCCGAGCTGATAGTTCGGCTCCGTGATACCATCCCATGGATGCAGGCCGTTCGCCTCGTCCGGGTATTTGTACCAAGAGTGGGGCACAAACTCCTGGATCTGCTCGGGATCGCGCACGTCAACGGGCAGCACCTCTTTGAGGTTGCCATCGATGATCGCGCCCTGGGGCATCATCAGGTTGGCTGCCGAATAGTCGTTGGCTTTGTCGGGGATGTCGCCATAGGCAAGAACGCTCTTGCCCGACAGCCCGCCGCCATAGAGCCAGCCCTTGTAGAGACTGCCGATCGCGATGATGTCGGGGATGTAGACGTTGTCGACGAAGGCGATGGCGCGCTCGATGACGCTGCGGACGTAGTTCAGCCGCTCCATGTTGATCGGCGCGCCGGCCGCCATCTCACCGTCGATGTTGATCGCACAAGGCACGCCCCCCACCAGCCAGTTGGGATGGATGTCCTTGCCGCCGAAGATCGTGCGCGTCGTCATGATCTCCTTCTGGAAGTCAAGCGCTTCCAGATAGTGCGTCACCGCCATCAGATTGGCCTCCGGCGGCAGCAGATAGGCCGGGTTGGTCCAGTAGCCGTTCTTGAACGGCCCGAGCTGGCCGCTCTCGACGAACTTCTTCAGCCGGTTCTGGATGTCACGGAAATAGCCCGGCGAGGACATCGGGTGGCTCGGCGAAACGGCCTGCTGCAGCTCCGACGTCGCCTTCGGGTCGGCTCTCAATGCGTTAACCGGGTTGACCCAGTCGAGCGCGTGCAGGTGGTAGAAGTGGACCAGATGATCATGCACCTGCAACGAGAGCTGCATGATGTTGCGGATCGAATTGGCGTTCTCCGGGATTATGATGCCCAGTGCGTCCTCGACCGCACGCACCGAGGTGAGCGCGTGCGTGCCGGTGCACACGCCGCAGATGCGCTGGGTGAAGGCCCAGGCGTCGCGCGGGTCGCGGCCCTTGAGGATGACCTCGAGCCCGCGCCACATGGTGCCGGTCGAGACCGCGTTGCGGATGATGTTGTTCTCGTCGATGTTCACCTCGCAGCGCATATGGCCTTCGATCCGCGTGACCGGATCGACGACCACGCGCTGGCCGGAGGTGTCGAGATTGAAGCCGTTCGGCGTCTGGATGACCATCACTTGTTCCCTCCCTTTTCGCGCATCCGCTTGACCACGCTCGCCGCCGCATGCGCGGCCGCGGCGGCGCCGATCACGGTCGCGGCCGTCGTGCCGATCCTGTCGGCATCGGCCTCGATGCCGAAGCCGTGGACGCGGGTCAGGCGGCTGTAGAAATCGCCCTTGTCCCAGAAGCCGTCCTCGGAGCAGCCGATGCAGGGATGGCCGGCCTGGATCGGGAAGGAGAGGCCGCCGTTCCAGCCCACCGTCGAGCAGGCGTTGTAAGTGGTCGGTCCCTTGCAGCCGACCTTGTAGAGGCAATAGCCCTTGCGCGCGCCCTCGTCATCGAAGGACTCGACGAACTGGCCGGCGTCGAAATGCGGGCGCCGATAGCATTTGTCGTGGATGCGCTGGCTGTAGAACATCTTCGGCCGGCCCTGCCGGTCGAGCTCTGGGAATTTTTCAAAGGTCAGGATGTAGGTGATGACGGCCGTCATCACTTCTGGGATCGGCGGGCAGCCGGGAACCTTGATGATCGGCTTGTCCGGCAGGCCCGGAACCTTATGGACGGGCGTGGCCCGCGTCGGGTTCGGCCGCGCGGCCTGCACGCAGCCCCAGGAGGCGCAGGAGCCCCAGGAGATGATCGCCTTGGCGTTGGAGGCGGCATGGTTGAGCTGGTCGACGAAGGGCTTGCCGCCGATGATGCAGAACATGCCGTCCTCGTTGAGCGGCGCATTGCCTTCGACCGCGAGGATGTAGTTGCCCTTGTACTGTTCGACGACCTCGTCGACGATCGCCTCGGCCTGATGGCCGGCGGCCGCCATGAGCGTGTCGTCATAATCGAGTGAAAGCATCGACAGCACGACGTCCTTGGCGAGCGGGTGCGCCGAGCGGATGAAGCTTTCGGAGCAATGCACGAACCCGCTTCGCGGGAGGGTCGCCTGGTTCTGAGATGACGCGTATTCATAGGCCTTGAGCAGGTAAAGCCTGCGATCCGACCATGGAGTTCCCTTCAACGAAAGGAACTTGCCATGGCTACCTTGTCGACCGACGCTCCGATCACGCCACTTCGCCAGCGCATGCAGCAAGACATGCTGATGCGGGGCCTGGGACCGCATACGCAGCAGGATTACGTTCGTCATGTCCGGCGCTTCGCCGCGTTCCTTGGCCGCGCGCCCGACACCGCAGCGCCCGAGGACATCCGGCGCTTCCAGCTGTATCAGCATGAGAACGGCGTCGGTCCTGCGACGATTAACGGCGCGGTCTCGGCGCTGCGGTTCCTGTTCACCGTGACGCTGAAGCGGCGCGATTTGGCGCGCGCGCTGGTGGTCACCCGGTATCCGCGCAAGCTGCCCGAGGTGCTGAGCGTCGAGGAAGCGGCGCGGCTGCTCGAAGCGGCGCCAGGCATCAAGTACAAGGCCGCGCTCGGTGTCGCCTATGGCGCCGGTCTGCGCGTGTCCGAGGTCGCGCATCTCAAGGTCGACGACATCGACTCGACACGCATGCTGATCCGCGTCGAACAGGGCAAGGGACGCAGGGACCGCAACGCCATGCTCTCGCCGCAACTGCTGGAACTGCTGCGACTGTGGTGGCGCGAAGGCAAGCGGCGCGGGGTGATGCTCCCGCATGGCTGGCTGTTCCCGGGGCGCAGTTGCATCGCGCCGATCTCATCGCGGCAACTGCATCGCGCGGTCCAGGAAGCAGCCGAAGTCGCCGGCATCCGCAAGCGCGTCAGCCCGCACACGCTGCGTCACAGCTTCGCCACCCACCTGCTTGAGCAGGATGTCGACATCCGCGTCATCCAGGTGCTGCTCGGGCACAGCAAGCTCGATACCACCGCGCTCTACACCAAGGTCTCGACCCGCACGATCCACGCGGTCGCAGGGCCGCTGGACCGGCTGATGGCGCTGATGGAAGGCAAGACGCCGTCCGGCTGAACCGGTGCGCGCCGACCTGGAGGTCGCCGATATCTTCCGTGCTGCCGGCCCCGGATACCGGGTCTCCCACGCCGGGCATCTGAGCCTGCAGCAGCTCAAGGTCATGTCGGCGATCGAACAGTGTCGCACCGCTGCATTGGGTGGTCATGTCGAAGCCTGTGCGGACTGCGGCCAATGGCGGATCGCCTATAACAGCTGCCGCAACCGGCACTGTCCCAGGTGCCAGGGCGCGGCCGCGCGTACATGGCTCGCCGAGCGCGAAGCCGACCTGCTGCCAGTCGGATACTTCCACGTCGTGTTCACGCTGCCGGCCGAGGTCGCCGAGATCGCGTTCCACAACAAGGCGCTGGTCTATGACCTGCTGTTCAAGGCGGCATCGGAGACCATGCTGACGATCGCGGCCGATCCCAGGCATCTCGGCGCGCGCATCGGCATCACCGCCGTGCTCCACACATGGGGATCGGCGATGACCCACCATCCGCATGTCCACATGATCGTGCCGGGCGGCGGCATCGCGCCGGACGGGAGCCGCTGGATATCGTCGCGCCCGGCCTTCCTGCTCCCGGTCAGAGTACTGGGCAAGTTGTTCCGCCGCCTGTTCCTCACCCGGCTGATCGCGCTGCACGACGCCGATCGGCTCGCCTTCTTCGGCACCCTTGCTCGTCTCGTCGAGCGGCAGGCCTTCCTGCGGCACCTGTCGCCGGTCCGGAACAAGCGCTGGGTGGTCTACGCCAAGGCGCCCTTCGCCGGGCCGGAAGCGGTGCTCGCCTACCTGTCGCGCTACACGCACCGGGTCGCGATCTCGAACCGCCGCCTGATCGCCTTCGACGAGGCTGGAGTCACCTTCCGCTACAAGGACTATCGCCGCGATGGTGTCGAGCGCCAGCGCGCCATGACGCTTGCCGCCGACGAGTTCATCCGCCGCTTCCTGCTCCATGTCCTGCCGCGTGGGTTCCACCGCATCCGTCACTATGGGCTGCTCGCCAGCTCCGCCCGCAAGGCCAGCCTCGCACTCGCGCGCGAACTGCTGAACGTCGATCTGCCGCCCCAAGACGACACTTCGGAAGAACCGGCTGACGTCCGCCGGCCTTGCCCTTGCTGCGGCGGACGCATGGTCGTCATCGAGAGGTTCGAACGGTGGGGCCAGCCTCGTGCACCGCCTGCCTCAAGAGCGCCGAACCGGGAGAACGCCCCATGACCCGGCATGACCAAGTTGCTCGTACGACCGCGCCACGCCGGCGCCGGTCAACAGGATCTTATGTGCACGTTGCCGTGGCGCTGGTCGTCACGCACACCAATCCCGTCGGAATCAACGCAACAGCCTCTGCGACCTGGCCCGGAAGCCGCTTCCACGACATGCCCGGCGCATCTTATGCAGAAGTTCGCGACAGCCGCTGGCGCACCCCGAGGCACAAATCCCCATAGGCAATCGCCTGCGGCCCGCGGGTTCCTGCATCAGAGACTTTCGTACGCCTGACGGCACCCGAAACCCTTCAGCAGCAAGTGCATTCAAGCCCGTGCAGCCACAGCACCGGAATGCGCGGCTTGGACTCCATCGCGTAAGCTATTTTCGGCGCAAAGGCCGGTCCAAGGCCGAGGGAAGCCGCCGTCAGGCTGCAGAATTTCAGGAAACTTCGGCGGGTGATCCCCTGTCGGCGCATGACCTCGTAGAATGTTTGTTGCATCAGGCCTTCCTCCACAGGCGGCGGCGTCTCCTGGTGCCGCGGACATGCGAAGGCGAAGCAAGTCCGATGCCAGAGTTAAAAAGCCGAATAAATTCAAAACTCAGATGCTCTTCGAGGCGTTGACTTGTTCCGGTCGCCGGCAAAGGAGTGGAAACCGGGCTGGCAGATTTCGAACAAAGTTTCCGCGATGCGGCGAGACGAGCGAAGAGGCCTGGCGACGGGTGCCGACGGGATTTCGGCGGGCCTCGACCGACCTCGCCCAGAGGCCACGCGCAGCTTGTCAGGACGGCCGAGCAGATCGCGCTTGGCCTGCGCGGCTACAGCAGACTGGGAATCGCGGGATTTGCACCATCTACTCGTCGCCGCTTGCGTTGAAACCGCTGTTGTCGGGTTTGTCGCATCCGCGACACGGTGATGTTCGGCCGCGCGCCGCCGCACTCGCAGCTAAGCCATTGAATAAAATGCAGACTGGTTTCTGAGGCTGCACGTGCCGCGGTCGTGACCGGTCTTTCATTGCGTGAGGCCGAACGTGCGATTGCAGCTCCTGCCGCCGCGCAAAGAGAGGTTCAAGATTTGTGCCAACTGCGCTTGGCCGGCAGGTGGCATAGAGCGGCGCCTGAGAATGAAAGTGCCGGCCGCCCAGCCTTCATAGCCGTTCCTCCTTTGTGGCGTGACGGCCCGAAAGTCGCCATCGCGTCAGATGTTCATCAGGGTTCGGCATAGCCGGGGCTCGTCCGGCGACAGTCATGGCAGCGACTTGGCTTCTGGAGCCGCTCATCCGGCCGATAAGAACATATGCGCGTCCTGAAGTATTGCGTTCCGCGTTACACTACCGTATATACGTCCGCAGCACAGGAGCGCGCCATGGCCACCACAGCCACCAGGAAGGAAACACCCGTCTCGATGCGGTTTCGCGACGATGATCTCACCATCATCGACCGCGGCGCGGAGCTGCTCGGCCTGTCGCGCACGGAGTTCATGCGGCGCGCCGCGCTGCACGAGGCGCAGGCGGCCATCCTCAACGAAACCGTCATCCGCGTGTCCCCGGAAGCTTATGACGCCTTCATGCAGGCGATCTCAGCCCCCGCCGCTGCGCCCCCGCCGAAGGCGGCCGAGCGGCTGCGTCGGTCCCCGCCCTGGGACCGTTAGGTGGCGCTTTCAGGCATCGAACTCCTCGACGACGCGCACCGCCTCGACAGCTTCGATTGCGGCAAGCCGGCGCTCAATGCTTGGCTGGCCGGCTTCGCGCGAACGAACCAGGTCCGCGGCTTTACCCGCGTCCTGGTCGTTCACGATGAGGGAACAGTCGTCGGCTATTACGGCCTCGCGCCGGGCGTGATCCAGCCAAACAGCGCACGGCGCGCCATCCGCACCGGACGGCCGCCCGATCCGATCCCCTGCCTGTTGATTGCACAACTCGCCGTCGACCATCGCTATGCCGGACAAGGCATCGGCAGCGGCCTGGTCAAGGACGCGCTGCATCGCTGCGTCGCCGGCGCCGACATCGTCGGCGGCCGCGCAGTGGTGGTGCGGGCGATCGACGCCGAGGCCGAGCGCTACTGGCAGAGCTGGGGCTTCATTCCCGCGCGGGACAATCCGTCGGTGCTCATGCGCTCGATCCAGGACGTGGGCCTCTGGCTGGCCGACAAAGGCCACTAGCTCCACGCGCGTAGCGCCTCCGTAGCGGCAGCGTCCGGGCGCGCCGGCCTGCAGCCGGATGACGATCCCTCACGCAGGGCCAGAGGGAGACGGCGGTCAGAGCGAGGAAGCTAGCAATAATCTGGGCGACTGGGCTGCCTACCAGGTCCCGTCTCGTGAAGGCGCTAGAGGATACTGGATCCAGCCGCCAAAGACCGGGAGATGGCGCGGCGCGCGGACTTTGGGATGATAGTCTGGGACGGCGCATCGCCCGGCACGGCCGTCAACGTGCTTCAGCTCGCCAATCGCGAACAAGCCGTGCGTCATTTGCGATCTGGCCAGGGGCAGCATGGCGACTACGTACAATGTGGGAGACTGGTGCGCCATGCTCCGCGATGCCGGTCCAGACATTCGGCGGGCCAAGCGAAGCCCGCATGGCGCCGGACGAGCGCCTGGCGTTGCTGGGATGATGTACGCGCGGTCCCGGCGGGTTTGACCCGATAGGCTTGATCCGGCCCCGCCCCCAACTCCACTTGTATGAACGGCCGGGGCCGGCCCTTTTCGAAACCGGCCCACCGCCGCGTGACGTTGTGCAGGATGATCGTCTTGACCCGTCTCGCATCTGAAGCGGGTGCAAGCCTGCCGAACATCCCGGCTGCTTGGTCATTCAACCTGGCTGCGAGGCATCGCCACCGTGGGGGTGGCGTTCGCTGCCAGTCGGCTCCGATCTCGAAACCGCTGTGCCGCCATACCGAACACGCAACTCGGTTTAAGCGCCAGGCTGCTGTTCGAGGTATTGACGACGCAGGCGACATGACCGGAAAGGCTGGCGGGGTAAGCAGCTTCCATCGATCCGGCGGCATTGCGGATGTGGCTGGCGATGGCGGCCTGAGTTCTTGTCCATCTGCCGCATAGCGGGTGGTCAGGTGCTGGTCGCGTTTCCGGCGAGCCGAAGCATTTGTCTCTCAAGGTCACCCCTTGGAAATCCAGCACCAGCGGCTTGTCGGGACAAGATAGATGCTATTGGGATTTGGCCGCCGCAGCCGCGAGCATCGCTTCTCCCATCCCATTGACGCCTCGGGCATTCAGCATTTCACCAGCGTTCTGAATGTCGCGCACCTCTTTGTTCTGGCTGAGTTTTGATTTACCAACCAGGCCGGTGATCTCGATTTCCAGGGCGACGATCGCCTTAACCATCGTGTCAATGAAGTCCTTCGGCGCGTCGCCCATCTTCCACGGGGCAGGCTGCGAGGCTTCATGCATGTGAGTGAGCTTCGCCACGTTACGGCGCACATAGCGCTCATCATCCCGGACAGTGATGCGTCCGTGGGCGTGGACGACGAGATAGTTCCACGTCGGCACCTGCTTATGGAATTCATGCTTGCTTGGATACCAGTTCGGCGAGATGTAAGCGTCGGCCGCACGGAAGATAACGAGGACTTCATCGCCATTGGCAACTTCCTCCCAGACTCGATTTTTGCGTGCAACATGGCAATTGAGGAGGCCTTTGTCTCCCTTCGAGCGGTCAAGCTCGAAGGGAATGTGGTTCGCGTCGAGTGTGCCTTTGCTGTGGGTGACCAGGATACCGAGCGGATGTCTCTCGATTAGGTCAAACAGGGTGTTCTGATCGGGGACGGCAAAATGGGGCGGAACGTACAACGGTGGATCTCCTGTCGCGAATGGGCGGTCGTTAGCGAGCGGCGGTGTCTTGCGGAACGGGCCCGGGCATCTTTGTTGCCGGCGAAGAGGGCCCCGGATCTCGCTGTCCACCACGCTCAAGAACTGCCATCGAGAAGTGGGCAGGCAGATCAGATGCCGCCGCGTATGAGTGCGGTTGGTCAGTGACAAGCCGCACACTCTCGCCTTGGCTCAAAATTACTGCGTGGGTACCCACCACGACACTTAGGGACCCCTGAGTCACCGAGATCAGCTCGCGCGTATCCGGACTATGAGCATCTGAGGAAAACACGTCGCCCGGCATAATGGCCCAGCTCCACAGTTCGAACATCGTTCGTCCCGAGATCGATGAATGAAGTTGTGCAAAGCTTCCTTTAGCGCTTGTCCAAAGCGTCCTCGTCTCTGTCCGCTCAATAGGAAGGCGAACTGTGGAAGGATGGTCATTCAACAAATCGGCCACCGAAAGCGAAAACGCCGCCGCCAGTCGGCAAAGTATGCCGATGCTGGGGTTCGCCTTGCCTTGCTCCAGCGTGACGACGGTTCCCTTGGATAAGCCGCTCAGTTTTGCCAGTCGATCCAGGGTCAGGTTTTGGTCGCGCCTCAATTGTCGGATCCGAACCGCTATCGCTTGGCCAAGCACCCGCTCGGGGTCCAACGCTGTCGTAACATCGGTCATTATATTGACTTAGTGCCTCGGCTCACTTATTACGGTCAATATAATGACCGGCCTGAAATTGTGCAACTGCCCCGTTAGCGAGGAAATGACCGATGCGTTTTGAAACGAAGGCGATCCATTGCGGCCGAGCTGTCGACGCTTCCACGGGAGCGGTGTCCCTGCCGCTGCACACCAGCACGACGTTCCAACGTAGCGTCGACGGCTCGTTTCCTTCCGGATTCGAATACACCCGGGATGGAAATCCGACACGCAACGCGTTCGAAATGGCCATGGCCGCGCTCGAGGGCGGAGAAGATGGCATTGCCTTCGCGTCGGGCATGGCTGCAATCGCTGCAGTCTTTGAGAGCCATCCGTCGACGGGTCGGATCGTTCTGCCGGATCACATGTATTTCGGCATTCGTTCGCTGATTGACGAGACCGACATTGGGTCTCGCTTCGACTTTGCGGCCGTCGACATGCGCGATCTGGATGCCGTGCGCGCCGCGGTCACGTCGAAGCGGACTGGCCTCGTCTGGGTCGAGACGCCGTCAAACCCGATGATCCGCGTTGTCGACATTTCGGCCATCTGCAAAATCGCGCACGAGGCTGGCGCCTTGGCCGTAGTGGACAACACGTGGGCAACTCCAGTGCTTCAACGGCCCCTCGAAGTTGGGGCGGACGCGGTCATGCACTCGGCGACAAAGTACATCGGCGGCCACTCGGACTTGATGGCGGGCGTCGTCATTGTCCCGCACTCGTCACCCCTCGGTCGCCCACTGCGGATGGTCCAGAGACACAAGGGCAGCGTCGCAGCGCCATTCGACTGTTGGCTGGCATTGCGGGGCCTGCAGACATTGTCGGTACGCATGCGCGCGCATTGCGAAGGCGCCCAGAAGGTTGCTGAGGCTTTGGCGTCTCATCCGCGTGTCGAAAAAGTACTTTTTCCTGGCCTGCAAACTGATCCGGGACACGATCTCGCTAAGCGGCAAATGAGCCATTACGGAGCGATGCTATCCTTTATCGTCAAAGGCGGAGCCGATGCTGCGATGGCCGTGGCCGGCCGCCTCGAGGTTATTGCCAGGGCGACAAGCCTTGGCGGGACGCACTCTCTGATTGAGCATCGCGCATCCGTCGAGGGTGCCAAGTCCAAGGCGCCAGGCGGATTACTGCGAATGTCAGTGGGACTTGAGCATCCTCAGGACATTATCGATGATCTGATGCAGGCCCTAGGCGGAACCTTCAAAGCGGCAGCCGAATGACGCGGGTGCAAGAACTCTGGCAGCGCTTTACGTGGCGGCTGGCGCAGCAATGCGGCCTGCTACGGTTGGGCGCCTAGATCAGGCAAAGCATCTTCGACGATGCTTAGATTTCGATCGAAAATCTCGGTGTCGGATGCGTTGGCGCGGAGAGACCGCACCTTGTTCAGGATCGCCGCAACCGCCGCTTCAGGCCTGGCGATGCGGCCCGACCTTTTCGAGGAAACCGCCGGTCTGCATCAGCTCGGCGATCTTCTTGTGCGCGACTAAACGGTCGAGACCGTCGAGCTCGCCCCAGACCGCCTAGCGCTCCGGCGTCACCTCCAGCCCGGCGAGAAAGTCGTCATTGTCCGTGAGGGTGACCGCCGCATTGACAGTGAGGATGTTGACCGCCGCCAGCCGGTGGCGCTTGCCGACCTCGAAGTCGTTGAAGTCATGCGCCGGCGTGATCTTGACCGCACCACTGCCTTTTTCGGGATCGGAATACTCGTCCGCCACCACCGGGATCCTGCGGCCGACGATCGGCAGGATGAGGTTCTTGCCGACAAGATGCCGGAAACGTTCATCGTCGGGGTGGACTGCGACGGCCGTATCGCCCAGCATCGTCTCCGGGCGGGTCGTCGCAACGGTGATGAAGGTCTTCGGATTTTCCGGATCGAATGTCATGCCTTCGACCGGATAGCGGAAGTGCCAGAGATTGCCGTTGACCTCCTGCTGCTCGACCTCGAGATCCGAGATGGCGGTCAACAGCTTCGGGTCCCAGTTCACAAGGCGCTTGTCCTTGTAGATCAGCCCTTCCTTGTAGAGCGTCACGAACACTTCGAGCACGGCCTTGGACAGGCCTTCGTCCATGGTGAAGCGCTCCCGGCTCCAGTCGGCCGAGGCCCCGAGCCGCTTCAGCTGGTTGAGGATGGCGCCGCCGGACTCCGCCTTCCATTCCCACACCTTGTCGATGAACTCATCGCGGGTCAGGTCGCGGCGGTGGATCTGCTTCTCCATCAGCTGGCGCTCGACCACCATCTGCGTGGCGATGCCGGCATGGTCCATGCCCGGCTGCCACAGCACGTTCTTGCCGCGCATGCGCTCGAAGCGCACCAGAATGTCCTGAAGCGTGTTGTTGAGCGCATGACCCATATGCAGCGAGCCGGTGACATTCGGCGGCGGGATGACGATGGTGAAGGCTTCAGCCCCCTCCTCGGCCCCGGCACCGGCCCGAAACGTCTTTTCAAGCGTATTATGTTTTTTTGTGCATAGACCAACGAGTTGAACGGCGGCCCCATAAATCGCCGATGTGTAGGTCGGGCAAAGGCGTCCACCAGCTCGTACTTGTCAGACGATGCCACCCTTGATCTTGCACCCGCCTCCGATACCAGCGATGCGCTGCGTCGTATGCTCATGCCTGTCAGGATGGGATGGGCGCTGCTAGCACCGTGGCAGTTTGACAACCCGGCCATCGGGGCGGTAGCACCGTACAAGGCCAAGAGTCGCAGGGCAGACCGCACCCCATCGGGCTGCGCGACCCAGACCAGCTGACGCCCAACTGGCACACTCATCGCGCATCAGCACCGTGGATGCGACATCTACTTTGTTTACTTTGTTGCGAGCGCGATATCGGAACTTGGTTGTGACGCAGCTGTGCGTAAGCGCACCGCTGTCAGCAAGTGAGTGAGCGAAAGAACTACGTGGTGGAGGTGAGAAGTCATGCGGCGTCAAGATTCCCCGCCCTTTGCAGCAAACACACTGATTCCTCTTCAGAATCCGGTCTTTCGTTCGATCTGGACAGCCACGCAGATATCCAGCCTTGGCTGGCTGGTGCAGAGCGTGGCTATAAGCTGGCTTATGGCAACGATTTCAGCCTCCGATCTGATGGTTGCGCTCGTGCAGGCTGCATCGACACTGCCCGCCTTCTTCTTGTCGATCCTTGCTGGAGCGATTGCAGACAGCTTCAGCCGCCGCGGCGTGATGCTTGCCGGACATTGCCTGATCGCACTGGCATCCACGGCGCTGGCTCTCTCTGTTGGACTGGGCTTTGTCAGTCCATGGCTGATCTTGGGACTGAGTTTCTTGGCGGGATGCGGCTTTGCCTTGAATGATCCAGCCTGGCACGCCTCGGTCGGCGACATCCTCGAAAAGCGCGACATACCCGCTGCAGTGACGCTGATGTCGGTGGGGTACAACGTGGTTCGGAGCATAGGACCGGCGCTGGGCGGTGTAATTTTGGCTTTGCTGGGCCCCCTTACGGCTTTCGCCTTCGCTGCGCTGACCGACCTGGTCCCATTGAGCGCTGTCCTGCGCTCCAAGTGGCAAGTTCGTTCTTCGCCTCTTCCGCGCGAGCGGATGACGACGGCCATTCATGATGGCATGCGCTTCACGGCAATCTCCTCGGAGATCAGAGTGGCGATCGTGCGTGCAACCCTGTTCGGGCTGTCAAGCATCTCGATCCTTGCTCTGCTCCCCCTCCTAGTTCGCGACCAACTGGCGGGGGGGCCAATTGTTTACGGCGTCCTGTTGGCCGGCTTCGGCACAGGCGCCTTCATCGCGGGCATTGGCAATAGCTACTTGAGACGCATCACGTCCCAAAATCGATTGATCACGCTCGCGTCCGTTGCTTGCGCAACGTGTTGCCTTTTACTGGCTCTCACATCATCGGTGGCTGTAGCAGCGATCGCGCTTGCAATCGCTGGCGCAGGCTGGGTTGTCACCTGGACCGGAACCGACGTGTGTGTGCAGTTGGCAAGCCCAAGATGGGTCGTTGGTCGCACCCTGTCGATCTATTACGCCCTGACCTACGGCGGCATGGCAGCGGGCAGCTGGATCTGGGGTGCTGTCGCGCAGTACTATTCCCTGACGTGGGCTTTGGAAGGTGCTGCAGCGGCGCTGTTGCTGGTTGCAGCTGTGGGAAAGCTATTGCCGGTACGGCTATGGGAGGAATCGGATCAAGGGGCCTTCGACTTCAGGCCACCAGAACTGGCCCTCGATTTGAAGCCCAGGAGCGGCCCGATCGTGATCAAGGTGGAGTACTCGATCCCCGAGGAGAATATCGAGGAATTTCTGAGCTGCATGCGCGAAAGGCGGCGCGTTCAGAGCCGTGCCGGTGCGCGGGACTGGACCCTCCAGCGCGATCTTCAGAACTCGACTCTTTGGACCGAGACATTCCGCACGCCGACATGGACGGACTATCTTCGTCTAAACCATCGGCTAACGGTGACTGACAGGGAGGTAGGCGAGCGCCTTGCCGCTCTGCAGGTCGGTGATTCTCCTCCTCGTCTCTCACTTTCGATCGAGCGGTCGACAAGCCCCGCCCCCGGCAGCCAAGTCCAGCCTGTGCCCTTTGTATCGCGCCCGTAAGGAAACCAGTAACTTTTCTGGGCTCGGACACGGGAATGGCCGAGACCTACTCCTTCTTTCGTCGGGTCAGCCCGGATTGCCATACCTTGCGGCCGGTTAGGCGAGCATGAGGATTTGTGTGGCACGTATGTCCACCACGGGCCCATGTCCAGCCCCACCGCCTCTGCCATCAGATCGGCTTGGGCACGGGTTCAGGTCGCCTGTCCCCCTGCATCGCGGCGAGCAGCGGGGAGCAAGGGGGGCGGAGGGGTCTCCCCGGTCTGCACGGAGCGAAGCGGGCAGACGGAGGAATCCGCCAGCGGCGGCGCGACAATGAAGCTGCGAGCGTTGCGTCAATCAAGATGAGAATGCTGGCGGGTTGGAACGCAGGGAGGGCGTAGCCCGACTGGAGTTTCAACCCGCCAGCGCCGCGGCCTTTTCGGGCTTCAGCGCGCGAGTGGATTTTCTGCATTTAGCTGCAGCGAAGGTCCCGGTGGTGCGGTGGAAGCGCACCCGGGGCATCTTGGACTTATTATCCAGGACTGCTGCATTGCCGCAGCAATGGTCACAACCTGCTAGGGTCCGGACCCATAAAGGGTTCCACTGACGGTGGTTTTATGATTCACGGTCTCCAAAGGGAGGCCACCGATGAATCGCGATTATTTCTGGCTGACCGAGGAGCAGTTTTCGCGGCTGCAGGCGCTGCTGCCAACCGACACGCGCGGCAAGCGCTGGCGGTCCTCCGGCTGAGGTCCTGATCGACTCTTCGGCCGTGAAGGCGCATCGCTGCGCTTCTGCCGGCAAAGGGGGGAGCAAAATCAGGCGATTGGCCGGTCGCGCGGTGGGCGAACCACGAAGATCCACGCCCTGACCGATGGCCTGTGCCGCCCGATCGCTTTCCTCTTGACCGGTGGCCAGGTCGCCGATTGCAGCGCCGGAGATTTGCTTCTGGAGCAGATGCCCGAGAGCCCGATCCTGCACGCCGACAAGGGCTATGACACCAATGCCATTCGCCACAAGGTCGAGGCTAAAGGGGCGATGCCGAACATTCCGTCGAAAGCCAACCGGCGCTGGAAGAACTGCTTCTCCCCGTTCCTCTACCGTGATCGCAACGCCATGAGCGCATGTTTGGACGGCTCAAGGATTTCCGCCGCATTGCCACCAGATACGATCGATCGGTCACTAACTTCCTCGCTGCCGTCTGCCTCGCCGCTACGGTCGGTTACTGGCTGTGACAGTTGTCCTCGACAAACAGAAGCGAACTTGCGCCCTGAAGCAGGGTGATCGCTTCAGAAACGGTGCGAAGGAGTATGTCACTCGCCGGCTCGATGTCGTGGATGAGGCCGGCGGCCTCACCAATCATGATCGCGGCTATCGTGGGATCGCCGCTTGCCCACGCTTCGCGGTAGGCAGCGGACTGCGCGTCAATGTCGGCGAGGAGATGGGCCTCATTGCCGTGCCAGGCTTCCGTAAAAGCATTCTTCCGAACGCGCAGTGAAAACCGCGATGGCCAATCCAGGCGGCGCGCTAGGTCCATCACCGAGGTTCGAACCGTGTCGTCTCCGGTCGCCGCAAGGGCAGCCTGGTGCAGATTTGGATGAACGAGAGCCTCCAACGAGGCCCAGAAACGTGATCCCATCACGACGCCATCAGCGCCAAGCATCAGCGCCGCTGCAAGCCCACGACCATCGGCGATGCCACCGGCCGCGCAGATGAGCGTGTCCGGCGCCCGTCGCCGTACCAAGTTCGCGACCTCCGGAACAAATGTGAATGTCGCTCGCTTCTCACCGTGACCGCCGGCTTCCGCGCCTTGGGCGACGACGATGTCGGCTCCGACATCAAGAGCGCGGCGCGCGTCGTCGAGGCTCTGGACCTGGCAGATCAAGGGGACCCCGGCGGCCCGTATCGCCGGCGAAAAAGGCGCCGGGTCGCCAAAGGATAGGAAAATCGCACTTGGTCGCCGCTCCAGGGCCTTATCGAGTAGGCGCGGGTTCCTGGCGAGTGACCATGTTATGAAGCCGCAGCCGACAGGTCGGTTGCCAGATCGCTCGAACTCTCGCGTCAGCCAATCAGCGTCGCCATAGCCGCCGCCGATAAGCCCAAGCCCTCCGGCTGAACTGACCGCACCTGCGAGTTCCCCGCCCGATGCGAATGCCATCGGCGCGCTGATGATCGGATGCTGCAGTTCAAGCCGATCAGTGAGACGGGTTACGATGCGCATCATCACTCCAACAGATTGCCTTGAGTATCGCAGGTTCGGTTGATTCTATCGAGCCCCGCTCAGCGCCCCGCGATTAACGGCAACCAGAGCCCCCAGTCGACCGACGGTTATGAGTCCGGACCTTAGTACTACAGTTGCGAATGCCGATGCCGTTTGTAGTGACAGATGGTGGCCGCAGCCTGATGTCGTCGTCGCCATAGCGACCAGGCGATGATGAAGGGCTTTTGTGTCGGTGGGAAGATGAGGATCCGGGCGAGGAGATAGCGGATCTCGGGGACGCTCGGGACGAGCGCAGCCATCCGGATCAGGCGGCGATTGGCTCCTTTGGACTCGTTTCGTTCGGTTTGCTCCATGCGCTGCGGCGAAGATCAGCCGATAGCTTCGAGAGGAATGCCAGGGCGGCCATGCACAGGCTCATGTGGCGATGCCATCCGTGCCAGGACCGAGCCTCGCAATGATCAAGTCCGAGATCATCCTTGGCGCGCTCAAAGCACTCCTCGATCGCCCAGCGCAGGCCGGCCACTGCCGCCAATTCGGCCAAGGAGGAACCGGGCGGGGCGAAGACCAGGTAGTAGGCTTTTTCTCCGGATGTCGATCGCTTGCGGCGGACGAGAAGCCAATGCTCGAAGCCGCCTTTTGACGTCCAAGGGCGGCGGATGCGTGCCCAGTCGTAGAGCCGAGGGCCTTTGGCGCCTTCACCTGCCGCATGACAGGCCCAGTCGTCGGGCTCGAACTCGCTGGCCAGTTCCTCGGGCGAGGTTTCCTCAAACAGACGATCCCCTCCCCGGCGCATGAAGTGAGCGCCTCGAACCGCCAAGACATAGGGCTGCTCGCGAGCTTCCAGCATCCGGCGAAGGCTGCTGTCCGCCCCGTAGACAGCGTCGCCCAGAACGTAAGCGCACGGGACGCCGGCATCGAGCGCCGCCTCGACCATGGCGCGCGCCATCTTTGGCTTGGTCGCAAACTCGACCATCTCCGGGATCGACGCTCTGGCACATCGCGCCCGATCCCTTGTCCAGCTCTCCGGCAGATAAAGGCGACGATCGACCAGCGCTTGGCCGTAGCGGCTCGCGTAAGCCAAGAACACGCCGACCTGGCTGTTCTCGATCCGCCCCGCCGTTCCCGAGTACTGACGCGCGACACCGGCGGAACGATCGCCCTTCTTCACAAATCCCGTCTCGTCGACGATCAGGACACCATCCTCATGGACCATCGGCCGGCAGAGAAGCGGACCAAGCATTTCGTGGATACCCTCTCACTGCACAACGCCCGGGACTTGCTTGCACATGGTGGCTATCAAGCGCCGCCGCGAGCTGATCTACCTCCAGCGGTCCTGAAGATAACTTGCAGACGATCACAGGTTCAGCCTTGGCAAGCTGACGATCGAGGGTTCGCCACGCTGCTGAGATGCTCGCTCTAGGCCGCCGGTCGCGCGGCTGATTACCAATGCCTTTTCCTGGCCCGTGAGGTTTGGACGCTATCACTCGCCAGGCGGAAGCTGGACCGCTCGGCGCCGGTTCCTTCGACAGCGATCCCCGACTTGACCAATGACCGGCATGCGTCGAGAACCGACCAAGGCACTTCATCCACCGCTGCCGCAATATCAACGAAGCTCGCCAGCTCGTCACTGAGTCGACCTTCGACAGCACGTTCGAGTGATGAATTGGGCCGCAGGATCCAGGCATCGTTGGCCCAATGGATGACGTTGTCCCAGACGATGAAGTGTGCCCCGCATCCAGTGTCTCGCCACACAGAAGGGAAAAGGGTCAACCCGCCCTCGCGTTGATAAAGGCGCCAGGCCGGCCCGGCACGACGGTCGAGGTTAACCGTCAGTATGTCTCCGCATCCATCGGGGCATCTCATGACAAGGGACCGCGGAGCTCCGCGCTCCACAAGTGAAACGTCTCCCGGGTTATCCACCTGCTCGATGGCTTCGGACTGACGTTCAACCCTGCCCTTGAACTGTACCGCGTGCGTTTTCTTGAGCACCCAACCGAACTCCCGACCTACCAAAGCGAAGGATTTGTCACGCGATCCAGAAGGTCCACCGCGCACTTGTAAGCAATGGCCGCATCCGGGCTTTTGCCTTTGGCATAATAGAGCAGCCCGACGCAGATCGCGATTGTATACTCGCGCCTCAGATCGAACGAATGGGACTGACCTTCCTCGAGGATGGTCGTACGCAACGCCACGATCGCGTTGAGCCGATACTGGGCCTTTTTGCCTTGCAGGAGATGTTTAAGCGACATAGCGAAGAGATCTCTGGAGTAAAAATCTTCGAGCACTTGTTCGGGCAGCGGTTGATCAGCCTGCAACTCCGCGTCGAACGCAAGCCCGATTTCCAACCGGGCGACGTCGTGGGACAAAGGACGTCGAGCTGCCCGCGTGAAGTCGATCAGAACCGCTTCCGCATCGCCGCCGCAGACGAACACGTTGCGCAAATTGAGGTCGTCGTGAGCTCGACACACCGGATGCTCCTCAGCCTGCAGTCCAGCGAGACGAACAAAAAAGCTTCGTGGAAGCGCCAGCGTAGCTGTCCTTGGTCAATTTGTCGTAGGTGCGCTCAAGGCCTTTTAGATATGCGTCATGCCGTGCCGCAGGTAGAAACTCCTGCAGAAGGTCTAGTCTCTTTCTTTCGGGGTCTTTTCGCCAACGACCCAACACAGTTCGATAGATCGCCTGGATGACCTCTTTCACATCGCGGTTGATCACAACCTTGTCCAGGCGGACGGCATTCTCGACGAAGCGGGAGACCGCAAGCTGGTGCTCAGATCCCACAACGCAACGATCCAGGCACAAAGGGGCGCATCCGCGATATGGCACGCGGTCAGCGACCACGTCCCTGTACGTGTTAATGTGTTCTTCCATCACCGCCGCGGGGCCTGACTTGACGATGAAAGGTGTGTGCTGCTCCAGGCCTTCCGTCTCGACCTTCCAGACGGACGAAGAAGATTTGCCACCATTCTCCTCGGAAATAAGGATGCCCGAGTAGTCGTGAAACGCGCGACGGAACAGAAGCTTCAGTTCGGGTAGCAGAGGCGTCGGCAGCTCATTCCCATTTTTGTCGCGGATCGCCAGGCTGCTGTTCAGGGAAGGGCCGCACCGGCATCGTGCGCAGGTCTCGGCAATGTTATCCCAGTCAGAGTCTGGAAGCACTGCGAGCTGCCGCAGCACGACACCAGTATGCTCTTGCCACTGCGCCAACACGCCTGCGCCTGAACGCGCCACCGCCTGTCCAATCGCTTCCTCGCCCCGTTTCGTAACGACAATGACGAGTATGCCGCGCTGTGCGGACGAAGCGGCGAGGCGTCGAAGACGCTTGACCAAATCCAATCGGCCCTCGTCCGACGGAAGGGCACCGGCCAGCACGATCAACGCCCGGGCGCCTCCGTCATCAAGATCAGAAAGCGACACGAGCGGCTTCACGGCAAGTTGGCGGGCGGAGAAAGGCGTCGGGTTCACGGTACCTCCGTCAACCAAAACGGTCGTGCGCTCTTCAGCTTTCATGTTGGCGCCAAATCATGGGCCAACTGTCTCCTTTGGCCAGGGCATTGTCCTGAGCACATACAACGCAGGTCGGATCTGACCTTGAACTGACAGGCCGCACCGATCCTTCAATGGGCCGCCCAATAAGATGCCGCGCCTCCCCAGGGAACCCGGTCACTGCCGAAAGGAACATCGAGACGGCCATGGAAGAGGTTGCTGCGTTAAGGGAGATCACGGCCGGCTGCGGCTCGAAATGGCCGACGAAATACGGATCGGAGCGTGAATCGGCGAGAAGATCGCGTCTCACTGCGGCGGGATCGAGAAGGGAATGGCAGTTAAGGCAGGCCAGCGACTCGGCAAGCATTTGGACCCTAGTCGACATCGCGGCGACGACACCCTCCCGGGCGTCGATGCGCACTCCAACGTCGATCATTGGCAAACGATACTGATAGGCGATCTGATTGAGGACGGCGCGGCTGCCGTGCGAATCCGTGCAACACATGACAAAATCGCCGTCGAGCAACGTCCTGGCCACGGGCTCGTCAATAACGGATTCCGGTAAGGTCATAACCTCAATGTCGCGTTTCGCGCGTTGCGACGCTTCGGAGGCCACTGCGACCTTTGGTCGGTCAACGTCCTTCTGCTCGGCCCCCATCAATCGGTTGAGGTTGGTTCGCTCGACCTGTTCAGGATCAATCAAGTGCAGCCGACCAACGCCCAGCCGGGCGAGTTCCTCGACGACCACTGAACCGGTGCCGCCTACGCCGACGACCGCCACGGTGAGATCGTTGAGGATTCGCTGCCCTGCGGCGCCGAATGCTCGCACATTGCGGTCGAACACTTCCGGCAATGGGGCCGGATCTTCCGCGTCAGTCTCAGTTGGGTAAGATCGAACACTGCGCCCGATTTCCTGAATCCGATCGATGGTGAATGTGGTCTCGCCTTTGATATCGAAGAGGCGGCCACGAAATCCCGTCGGCCCGGCGATCAGGAATCCATGCGGCCCTTGCGGGCACCGAAAATGCAGCACCGGAGCCAAGAGTTGCTGCGCTGCGTCGTCGACCGATGAGAACGCCAGTCTGCGTTGCACAGGATGCGAATGCGCAAGAATTACGCCCGCTCGCTCCAGACGCGCGCGTTTGCGCACGCGCGACAGGAACATGGGAGTCAATGAGACTTCTATCGGGCTGCGGGCGATATAGTCGTCCGGAGCCGGGCGAATGATCTCTCTAACGATCAACCTCATCCCGCCTTCGAAACGACCACCGCCAACGATCAACGCAGCAGCAGATTCAAGGGGGGCAGGCGCGATAAGGTCATCTCGAAGAGCCGTCCATTCTCCACCCCGGAACATCAGACGGTTCATCGCGCCTCGCCCAGCCGCCGCCGGATCACATTCAAATAGGTAAGCAGATTGTCGCTGTTGGGCTTCCAGGTAGACGAATGCCAGGAAAACCACAGCCACTCCGAGGGAACTCCCGGGGTGGCCTGTTGCCCTGTGTTTTGTGGGGTTCCACCGTGTTCGAGG
Organism: Mesorhizobium sp. M0663; assembly: GCF_040320585.1. NCBI lineage: Bacteria > Pseudomonadati > Pseudomonadota > Alphaproteobacteria > Hyphomicrobiales > Phyllobacteriaceae > Mesorhizobium > Mesorhizobium sp. M0663. The sequence continues at coordinate 98,583 of NZ_JAMYPX010000017.1, read as the reverse complement.
GCGAGCGCCGGCTCGGCCCAGAAGCAATCGGGCGCAGCCTGCGGATAGCCCGCAGGCACCACGAACTTTATGCCAACCTCGGCGCGGTTCCAGCCCTTTGGAAGTTGCACAGCCGGCATGCTGACCACTGCCGTACCTCCGGACTGGAGCTCAAGGGTCGCGTTAGGGTGCTTTTTGCTGATATCCTGGAAGTGACGTTCGAGGATCGACATTAGCCAAACGTCGCCGGAGGAACAGTGTAGAAGTGCATTCCGTTCTTGAGCGTAACAGCCTCATTGTCCCCAATCTGCCGATCGGCATCATGGCCGTGCCCCTCGAGGAACAACTGATATTGCTGGTCCTTGGCGGCGAGCTGCTTCAGCTCCGCACCGGTCATGCTTTCGCTTGTCGCTTCGATATGGACCCCATCAATATTGATGGAAAATTTCGGATGATCTTCTTTGGCCATTGTTCCCTCTGCAAAAGGAACCCGAAAGAGCAGCCTCGGCATTCAAAGAGAATCAGAGCCGCTGCCTCGCTTTTATCGTGAAAGGAGTGATCGCAGAAGGCGGAATCAAGATCCCCCACCGCCGACGAGCACCCCGCATCGACACCTGCTATGTAGGAACAGCGCCACATTTTTTCACCCTCATTTCGTTGAGAATGATGCTGCCACGGCATTCAAATCCGGTCCGGCATTCGCACGCCTGCGAGGCTTCCTTGCGCCCGGCCCTCTCGAGTTCAACAAGGGACCGCGATCGTATCACACGCGATGGGCGATCGTGCGTCTGCGGGCGGTCGCCTTAGTTATGTTTGACCAGCGTATTTGGTGCCGCTGCGGCCTTCACGAAACGCCAGGCCCGCTCCTTTCCCGTCCGATCGTCCATGAAATCCCCTCTGCACGCACGACGCCGGAAACCTCCTTGCCGATATGATGCTCAAGCACCGGCCGCCATGGCACCAGCGTGAACTCGCGCGATTTCTCGATGACAGCGTATTTTCCGCCGGCGAGCTCGACGGAGCGGCGGAGCGTGCCTTCTATTCGATCTCCACTCTGGGCTTCAGAATAGGGCAGACCGAGTTCGTTCGACAACTGGCCGGCCACGCGGTTCAACTCGCGTTGGCGCAGCATCGAAAGCATGTTCGCGCGATAGATGACCCGATCCTGCTCTTCCCGAGCAAGACCTTGCGCAATCAGCCACTGCCGTCGGCGGCCTTGCGCCTCTCGGACATCGCGGCCGAAACCAGAGCTGTGCAAGGCCTCCGGTGTGTCGGAAACCAGCTCTCGATCGAGCCAGGTGGCGCCGTCGAAGCTGACTTGGCTCTCCAGCAGCATTGATGAGAGCTTGTCGACGACAACCGGCTCGGCCCTCGCTCGCTGACGCTCGTAGCCCGCGACGCGGTCGAGATGGTCCGGCGCGATAGTCCATGTACCGTCCGGCTCGCGCTTGACACCACCGGTCGCCCGGCGGATCGCCTCCAGTCGCCGCACGTGCGTTTCGGCAAAGCGTTCGGTGGCCGACGGGTCATGCTTGAGATGGATATCGATGCTGTAGCGCCCGTCATGGGCCGTGGCGATCTCGGCAATTGTGCGGTCGACTTGCCTTGGCCCGGCGTCCCTCGGCGTGACCCGCACTATGCAGCCCTCTGGCGCCGGTTGGGTGGCCTCGCCTTTGCCGATATCGACATAGTGGCTTTTGCCGTCCACGCCGTCGACGACGAGGTAATGGCGGTCATTGATTTCGTCGGCCAGGCCGCGCGCAACGATGCGGCCGACGACAGGCTGCATCTGCTCTGCAGATCGATCATGGACAACATAGTCGGCGGCACTGCGGGCGAGCCCCTTGCCGGTCAGTTCGCGGTGCATGGTCTTGATGATGTCGCCCCGCTCGCCGATGCGGCGCAGCGTCGCTTCAAGCTCGCCATCAAGGCGCCAGCGGCCCGAGCCGACTTCCTCAGCCAGACCCATCCGCTCGAGCTTGCGCAGGCGGCCCTGGTGCAGCGTCTGGCGAAACGTGTCTCGGCTGGCCGATGAGACATGCCCCTCATGGTCGCGCATGCGGAGCAGCTGCCGATCGATGCTGGTGAAGCGTTCCCGCTCCATTTCCTGGCGCAGGCGTTGCTCGATCTCGCGGTCCGTTCTCGGGCCAAGGTCGAGGCTGACCAGCTCGGCCGCCCGTTCACGGATTCCAGACGAGATGTAGTCCCGCGCGATGACGAGGTTTTCGCCGCGGTCGTCCCTGCCGCGGACGATAATATGGGTATGCGGATGACCAGTGTTGAAATGATCGACGGCCACCCAGTCGAGCCTGGTGCCGAGGTCTTCTTCCATCTGCGCCATGAGACGCCGCGTGAGCGGCTTCAGGTCATCATACTCGATGCCGTCTTCAGGGGCGACGATGAAGCGGAACTGATGCCGGTCGCCATCGGCACGATCGATAAAGGCCTTGCCATCGACGCGGTCGCTGTCGGCGCTATAGAGCTCGCCATGCTCCCCTTCCCGGGTGACGCCGTCGCGCTGGAGGTAGCGAAGGTGTGCACGTGCCCCGTCAACACCCTTGCCGGCCAGCTTGACGATACGCGCCTTGACGACGGCGCGCCGCTGCCGAAACGCCGCGTGGCGGTCGCGCGCTCTGAGAACGGCGGCAGCAGCCCCGCCGCGCCCCGCCCGGCTTCCGATGAAGCGGCCACGGCGACCGCTGCCGCCGCCGGCTCGGTTGATCGCGGCGCGGATCTGGCCGGCGAAACGCTTGCCTGCCTTCGAGCCGCGCGATCCGATTTTGCCCAGGCTCGGCTTGAACTCTTCATCCTGCATTGAGCCTCCTAGTAATCTTAAGCAAAATCAGAGGTTTGTCGGCAGCAGCTCTCCTGACGCTGAAGGCAGCCTCCGTGAAAAACGATGTGCAGACAAAGACTTCGCCGCCTCCAGGAGGCGATGCTTTTATCTTGCCTTCCGCGGACCTGCATCCCTGCCCCGCCCGACCCACGGTACCCCCTGCCCTCACCTGCGATCCGGCCGGCCTGACCTTGCTCGCTCCGATCCGAGCGGCACCACAATTTGGCCATTCGGATCGGTCGCGGAAACACCGTTTCGCAGGAAAAACAGCGACTGCCCGGACGGGATTTCCGGCGCTTTTCCGGAACGGGATTTGCCGGTGAACGCGTCCATGTCGGCGGCCGAAATCCCCGCAGCCTTGAGCTCTTCCAGATACGAAACCGTCTCGCTGGGCAGCGGTCGCCCACGCTGCAAATGCTGTTCGTAGCGGTCCGGCCCAGCGTTATAGGCGGCAAACAGGCCGGGAAAGCCGAAGCGGTCATACATGGCGCGCAGATAGGCAGTGCCTGCCAGAATGTTGTCGCGAGGGTCGTGCGGATCGGCCCCCAGGCCAAGCTCTGCGCGCATCTCCTCGTAGGTGCCGGGCATCACCTGCATGAGGCCAATGGCGCCGGCGTGTGAGGCGATCGGCCGTCCGTCCAGCATTGTCTGCCCCCGGCTTTCGGCATCCATGACGGCATAAATCCAGGGCTGTGGAATGCTGAAACGCCGGCTTGCTTCGGCTACCAAGGGCTGCCATCTTGCCAGCTGCGGACCACGGGAGATGGCGGCCGGCTGAGCGTCGGTCGCGGCGGAACATGCGCATGGCGCTATCGCGACCATGCCCAGCATCAGGAGGGTTACTCGGTCCATAGCGGCACCAGCCTCCCGACAATATTTTCGGCCGGCACCGGCCCGAAATAGCGGCTGTCGAAGGAGCGGTTTCTATCGTTGCCGAGCAGGAAAACCTCGGCGGCGGCGAGCTTGCGGCAGGCATTCCACCAAGGCAGCGGACGGTGCTGCGTGTCGGTTGCCAGCCGGCGCGCGACAATTTCGCCGCCGATGATGATGGCGTCGCCGAAGGCGCAGACATGCTCGCCAGGCAGCGCGGCAAGGCGCTTGACCAGCGGCACGTTGCTGGGCAGATAGAAGCGTTCGGCGGCGAGATCGGCGACCGGTTTTGGCGGGCGGACGAGCACGAGGTCGCCCCGAGCCGGTGATCCGGACGCGACGCGATAAAGGCCGACCGGCGCACTGGCCGAGGCGTTCCAGACCAGCCAGGGCGATGGGTTGTCGAAAGCGGCGAAGCCGATCAGGCTGAGGCCTATACTGGCCACGGCGATCGTCTTGCGCGCCCGAATGCGTTGCAGATGGCTGCCGATCAAACGGATAGTGGGACGCCGGCTCATGAGCGGCCTCCCTCACCGGCCGAGCCGGAATCGTGCCCGCCATCCTCGGGCCTGGTCTCCTGCGCGCGCCCCTTCGACCAGTCGTCGAGCTCGTCGATGTGATACCGAACATAGCGGCCGTGCTTGCGGAATTGCGGGCCACCGCCTTTGAGCCGCATCTTCTCCAGCGTGCGCTGGGACAGCCCGATATAGAAGGCGGCCTGCGCGGTGTTGAGAAACGGACTGCCCTTCTTCGCGCGGGCCGCGCGTTCGTTTTCGTCGTCCATGATGGTCCTCGTTTCGTTACGGACAAGCGAAGGCGAGGATCGGCGAGCGAGATCGTTTCGGGGACGGGCGAAGAGTGGGGGGCGAGTTTTCGCCGCCCCCTCCCGAAAGAGCCCCGCGCCGGTTGCGGCGCGGGGCTCGAGGCTGGCGGTTCAGTCGACCGGGTTCCAGATGATGGCGTATGTGTCGTCGTCATCCTGGCCGGCGGCGCGGCCGAGATTGGCGTAGAGCTTGCGCGGACCGAACTCCGGGGCGGCAATCGACAGGCTCACATAGTCCTTGCCGGAGGTCTCGCCGGTGCGGATCCAGCCGGCCCCTACTTCGACCCCTTGCGTCAGCACCCGAAAGTCGGGATGGGTGTCGGCGCTCTTTGCCTGATTGGGCACGATGTCGATGTCGGCGCGGACGCTGAGCGTCTTGAGCTGGCCCTTGTAGCCGCCGTTTTCCTGTTTGGTGACGTATCCGATCGCGGTCATTTTTAGTCTCCTTTTGGTGCTCGTAGGGGACCATTCCCCTGCGATGGCGGACCGTGATGGGCGCGTCCGGACCGCCGGAACCGGGACGGCCGCAGCGATAGCGGAGGACCCGAGCGGGCAGCTTTTTTGAAGTGAAGCGGCGCGAGGAAGCCGCCGCAGGCGGCGGGGAAAAAAGCTGCTGGCGAGGGTTTCGGGCGGGCCGGATCCGCCCATAGGTCGTCAAGCCAGCCGCAGGGGAATGGTCCCTGAGACACATGGAGACAGGTGGCGCGATCGGCGGCACAACGAGCAGGCGGCATTACAGGGCGCCGGCTGCGCGGGCTCTGTCGGCAACCCGATCGGACAATTGGACCCATGCGCCTGGCGCCTCGGCAAGCAACCCGGCGTGGTGCAGGGCTGCCGAAACGGGGGCGAATTGGCGTCGGGATTTCTCGCGCGCGGCACTGACTCGACAAGACGAGCAATCGGCAGCCGGCGCGGCCCGGAGCGGCGCGCGCGACCTGAGCTGCGGCACTCGAGAGAACCGCCGCTCGGGCCCTGATCGACTATTCGCGCGCGAACAGCGGCTGCACTTGTGCCCACTGATCGGCGGTGCGGAAACCGCCGCGACTGGTGTAGCTTTCGGCGGGGAATTTCATCCAGCGCGGCAGCCAGGTCTCGACCCTGAGGCGGCCATTCTCGCCCGCCAGGAAGTCGCGGATGATCTTCTTTTGCGTCTTGACCTTCTCGGCGACATTGCCGTCCGCGACCAGCTTGCCGCCGACCTCGGCCAGCATCGAATTGGCGATTTCCTTGTCGCGCAAGAGGTCGAAGAAGGCATCGTCCGGTTGCCACCATGTGCCCATATCGACGTTCAGATGGTTGCCGAGCGCCTCGATGACGGTGCTGCCGGCTGCAGACGTCTCGGCCATGACAAGGGTGAGAACGCGCATGACATCGTCGTCGCACAGCGCCAAGAGGCGCGCGAACACGCCGGCGATAGCAAAGGCGTCGCCATTGCCGCCGGCGACCACGCCATCCTCAGCCGGTGATCCGAGCAGGGCCAACACTTCGCGCCGCTTTTTGCCGAATGCAGCCTCAGCCTTGCAGCCGGCAAGGCTGGCAGTCACCGTCTCGTTGGCTGCGCGCTGTGGCTCACGGCGCACCTGCCACAAGCCGGAACCGGTGATGGCGTGCGCCACCACGAGGCGCAGCGCCACGGCGGGATGGTCGAGCATGGCCGCACGCACGGCGGCATGGCGATGCAGATCGACATAGTTCTGCATCGGGCCGGTGAGTTCGGGGCGCGGCGGCTTGGCGGCTGTTTCTTCTTGCTCACCGCCCTCGCGGGCGCGGCGGACTTGCTTGTGTGACAGCCAGCCCTCGTGACACTCGACCTCGCCGCGATACGTGACCGCGATGAAGACCTTGCCGCCCTTCTTCTTCGGGGTCTTCTCGTGGTCCCATGGGTGGAAATACCGGCCCGGTTCCAGCAGCACCACCTCGCCCCAGCCGTCGTTGAGATAGGTGGCGCGTCTGGCGGCAATCGCTTCGTTCTGCTTTTGCCAGAACAGGTCGGCATCGGCGAAATAGCTGTCCTCGCCGAACAGGTCCGAGGTGATCAGGCCGGGATATTCGTCGATGGCAAACAGCGCCACCTTGGTGGGAATCGACTGGCCGCCGAACAGCCATTGCTTCAATTGAAAGCCACGCGGCGCGTATTGATCGGGATCGGCACAGAGTGCCAGCCAGTCCTTCTGCTGCGCCTTGGACGCCATGGTGAGATGGCGCACCGTCTCGGCGTCGATCTCCTCGCGCCGATAGGCTTCGCGGATTTTGGGCAAGAGGTAGCCAAGCGCCAGAATGCGTTTGACCTTCAGGTCAGTGATGCCGAAGGTCGCAGCGATGTCCGGAACGGTGCGGCCTTGCCTGACGAGCCGCGAAAACGTCTCCCATTGCGATACTTCGTCAGGATCGAGGCGGGCGAGGTTTTCGATCAGCGAGGCTTCCAGCGCATCGGCGTCGTCACCGTCCTCCATGATGGCGCAGGGCAAGGGATCGCCTTCGCCGCGCTCGTCGGCAAGCGATTTGGCGGCGAAATAGCGCCGCCTGCCGGCGACGATCTCGAAGGTTTCCGGCTGGCCATTGGGCCGCACAAGGAGAGGCACCAGCACGCCGCGCGCACGCACGGAGGGCAGGATGTCGGATATGTCGGGCGCGCGTTTTCCATGGCGCATGTTGAGCGCGGAAATGTTGAGTTGATCCAAGGGGATGTGGGCAAGCTGCATGACTACTCTCCTTCGCTTTGGTTAAGGTTGCCCCCGCCGCAGAGGCCGAAGGCCGGCGCGGCGGGACCGGTTTTTGCGCCTATCGGCGCTGCTGTTCCGCCGTGTCGGACGGAAGCTCGGAATGGGGCTTTGAAAGGGCGTCTGCTGCCTGCCGCAGAAGTCGCTCGGCCTCGGTGATGTGGCGGCAAATACGGGCGGCTTCGGCATAGACGGAGAGCGGAAAGCGCGCCTGGAAATGCAGGTCGCGCTCTATGCCGAGGCCAAGCGGACCTTTTACGGATGCAAGCTCGGCCAGACTGACGCTGCCGAGTTCGGGGAAGCCGAAGCCGAGATCGCAAAGGCCGAACAGCGTGTCGCCATCGGCGTCGAGTTCGCTCAGAAGCCACGTCGCGGCACCTGTCGGATTAAACAGTTTCACAACGGGAAAATGGTCGATGTCGGCGTCGGCGGCGCTATTGGCGAGCAGTCGTGCGCGCAGTGGATCGGTGATCAGGATCATGGAAAGACTCCTTGTCAGAACAGGTCGAGTTGATTTCTGCTGGCTTCATCGAAGAGGCCGATATCGAGCGGCTTTTGCGCCGCGCGCGGACACATCGGCGCGTCCATGAGGAGGGTGAGCCGATCGCGCGTGGTGATCGGCCGGACACCGGGAATGAGCATCTGCTCGCCTTGCGGCGTCGGCTCGCTCGCGGTCAGTTGAGGATCGCGCATCGTCATGCCGCAATCCCTTCCTGCGCCTCGCCTTCGGCATCGGCCTGAAGGCCAAACAGGAGATCGGCGGCCTTGGAGGCAAGACTGGCGGCACGGAAGATCGCGCGGTTGTCCTCGCGCAGCACCTTTAGCCATGAGCCGATGTAGTCGGCATGACGCACGGTCGGCTCGATACCGAGCTCGCTGCAGACGAAGGCGGCAGTGATTTCGGCGACCAATTCTTCACGCGCGTAAGCCTTGGAGCCGAACGAGCCGGAGAGGTCGCGAGCAAGCCGCGTCCGGTGGCCGGTCCAGTGGCCAAGCTCGTGAAAGCAGGTCCGGTAATAGTCGATCTGGTGATGGAACGCCGGCTGCGGCGGCACCTGAATGTGGTCGCTGCCCGGCATGTAGAAAGCGCGATCGCCGCCGACCCTGAAATCCGCACCGCTGGCGCGAATGAGCGTCTCGGCCTGCGGCACGATCTCGCACTGAGGCAGCGGCTCGGCGGCGGCATAGAGGTCTTCCGGAAGATTATCACACTGCGCGACATTGAAGACGGTGAAGCGCTTCAAAAAAGGCACGGCCTGTGGTTCATCGCCCTCCTGGCGTGCGCGCTCCTTCTCGTCCTTGGGGACAAAGCGGTCGGCATGCACGATGGTCGTGCCGCGCTCGCCCTTCCTGACATTGCCGCCAAGGACGAGCGCCTGCCGGAAGGTGAGCCAGTTCTGGCTGGGATAGCTGCGCTCGATGACCGCGCCCCACAGGATGAGGATATTGATTCCGGAATAGGTGCGCCCAGAGGATGCATTCCTCGGCAGGCCAAGGCCTGCCTTTGCGGTGCCCCATGGCTTGACCCATGGCACGGTGCCGCGCTCCAGCTCGGCAATGATACGGTCGGTGATCTCCTGATAAAGGCTGGCGCCGGGGCGCCCGCCCTTACCTGCGCCAGCCTCTGTGCTGGCACAACGCTTGCTGTTTGCATGCATCGTCTCATCCTCAGCTCGCCAATCGCCGCGCCTTTCCCCGGAAGCGGGGTGGGCGGCGAGTCGCGACCGGAAAGGCCCGCCGTGGTAGGCGGACCGCATCCGAAGGACCGGAACGAAGAGGAGGACCCTGAGCGGCACGCGAAGGGTTGCGGGCTGCCGCGGCGGGCCTAGAAGGGAGTGCCGCCCACCCCGCGCCACCGGGAAAGGCCAACAGACAAACCGCGCCGCCCGCAAGGGCGGCGGCCGTCTCAGCCCGAAGGGCTGCCCGCGCCAAGGGGCGAAGCCGAATGGCCGAGACCGCCTGAGCTTGCCGAAGAAAAGCGGGCTCGGTTCACGAGCACCTGGTGCGCGTCGTCAGGCGCGCGGGCGCCCGCCCGGACGGCAGGCTGGACAGATTTTTCGCACGGATCATCGTCAAGCGCCGCAATTACGTCGAGAAACTCGACGACATCGCCGCCGTGCGCGCGGCTTCCTCCGAACACAACCAGCGCTCGCCTTTCAACAGGTTGAGGCGCGTGTCCCAGTAATATTCCTGGATCATAATAGACGCGCTCGCCCGTTTTGTAGCTTATATTGGCTTCGATGTTGCAGCCGACAGCGGCAGGGTCAATTCGAGGCAAGAAAGCCAGCCAGGAGTTGTCTTGATAGCGACGGTTGCCCACGCCCCGTCCCTCCGAAGAGAGAATGCGACGTTTGCAGCCTGGAGTCTACAAGTCGGGTCTAATTCACCGGTCCTGTTCCGAACCATTGAATGAACGGCATCCTTACCCGTGATATCCTTCACCGTCTTTAACAGCGCTTCATGGGTGCGTTGGAGAGCCAGGTAATGGTTGCTGGTAGGTGATAGAAGCGGCTGGACGATGCTCTTGTGCAGCCGTTCCGCCTCCGCCAGAAAGCGCTCGATTTCAGCCTGTGAAAGCTGCTTGGAAAGTTTGGTCCTAGCCATTGCGATCTCCGTTGAGGAATCGCCCCACCTAGGATTATCATCCTATATCGGCATGACATGGTAAAGACCCACCCGCAGCGGAATGGCAGCTTGCCGAAGAAAAGCGCGCTCGGTTCACGGCACCGGCGCGAGCCGTTAGGCGCGCGGGCGCCCGCTAGGACCGCAGGCTGGACAGAATCTCGCACGGATCAGCGTCAAGCGCCGCAGTTAAGTCGAGAAACTCGATGACGTCGAGACGCCGCTCTCCACCCTCGTACTTGGCCACGAAGGATTGGGGACGATCAAGCTTCTCGGCCACCTGCGCCTGAGTCAGGCCTTTGGCCTTGCGCAGGGAAACCAGCTGGGCCAGAAACCGCTGGTGGCGGGGCGATCGAAGAGACTTGGGCATGTAGGCGAACCGGTCGGGTAAAGACCGGATCAGCGACTAATCCCGGTTTCGGATTATCCCATTTTGGGATATGCTGCGGGCGCTCAACAGGCGAGGTTCGCACGCATGAATCGATCAATGGGAACAGATGAGACTCGAAGCTCAACTCTGTGTGACGAAGTCCCCTGGTCGGAGAACCTCACGAGCTACGACAGGGAGCATTTCACGATCTACCTGCGGATCCTGGATGCCTGCGCCGACAACGCCAGCGAAGAGGAGATGGCCGATCTCATTCTCGGCATCGACCCGTCCCTTGAACCGGTCCGCGCCCGCAAGGCTCTTCGCAGCCATATCGACCGGGCGAACTGGATGGTGACGACTGGCTACAAGGAACTGTTCGCCGGCTGACGCACAGCACGGATAGTCATGCTCTTCAAATAAGGAAGTTCAGATACCCGCCATTCATGAGCGCACGGCCGCGAGAGACGGCGCGGCGGGAGCGGTCACAACTGGTTCGCGTGCTGTTTGACTGCCATTTCTAGTGCTTGGCTCAGAGGCACAGCCTTGGAGAACAGGAAGCCTTGAGCGGTTCGGCAGCCAAGCTTGTGCAGGGTTTGCCGATCCGCCTCTGTTTCGACGCCCTCGGCCATGACCTCGATCCCGAGCATGTTACCGAGATCGATGACCGATTTGACAAGCAGTCGGTCCTCTCGGGACCTGGCCAAGCCGCGAATGAAGCCCTGGTCTATTTTCACCTTGCGTATCCGACTGTCCTTGAGCGATGCCAACGTGGAAAAGCCGGTGCCGAAGTCATCGAGCGCGATGGAAATGCCGGCATGTGAAAGCCGTCCGAGCTTTTCATCCACTCTGTCCGGGTCCACCGGGGATTCTTCGGTAATCTCGATTTCGAACATCGTTGCAGGGAGGCCTTTTGCCGCCAGACCATCCAAAACCATGTCGTCGATATCGCCGGCTTCCAGTTCGCGCGGCGAAACATTCATCGCCACACGGAGATCACGACAGTCAGCTTTCACCAAACCGTCGATAAAAGCACAACAGTCGGCGAATACGGTTTGCGTCAGCAGCTGAAGCATTCCGGTTTCGCGTGCAGCTGTGATGATTTCGGGTGGAGAGATGGCACCATGAGTCGGATGGGACCACCTCAGCAAGGCTTCAAAACCGACCACGGCCTCGGTGTCGAGTTTCACGATCGGCTGGAACCAAGGTTGCAAGCTTCTCGTCTTTATCGCCGAATGAAGGTCCCGTTCGACAGACTGGCGGCGTTGCAGTTCCCTGTCGAGTTCGGCATCGAACAGGCAAAATTCGTTCCTGCCACGACGCTTGGCCGTATAAAGGGCGATATCCGCCCGCAACAACATTTCCGTCAGGCCCGGCGTCTGCGCCAAGTATATTCCTATCGATGCCCCGACACGGACGGACGCGACCTCGATATAGGGTCGGGCAATTTTGGCTATGATATTGGAGGCGAGATCACTGGCAGAAAGCGAAACCCTCGTTGAGGGAAAAAACAGCACGAATTCATCGCCGCCGATACGAGCGAGCGTTGAGCCTTCCGGTGCTTCCTCCTCTATGCGGCGGGCGATCCTCACAAGCAGTTCATCACCGGTCCTGTGACCGTAGGTATCGTTGACGGATTTGAACCCGTCCAGATCAATCAGCATTGCCACGAAGGGGCTATCCGCGGTCTCGAACCGTCCGATAGCGTGTTCGAGGCCACGCCTGTTGAGAAGGGCCGTCAGGTGGTCCTGCCTGGAACTGGCCTTCATCTCCGCCGCAAGCCGCTCGGCCTCATGCCTCAGGCGGCTCGCTTCGCGGAACCGTGCTTGCCCAACAAACGAAGCTCGAACCAAGCCGCCCATGAAGAGCAGAACGGTAAAAGCCAGAATGTAGTCTTCAAAATTGCCTTTCGCCAAAAGGCATCCCACCGCGATGAGGAGCGGAGGTGTTATGAAGTTGATCGCCGCCGCGGCATACGAACTGCCGTATGTAACCGCACCAGCTGAAATGCCCGCCAGAATGACCAGATGCAGCGGTGCTTGAGGTGTCGTGTATCCAACAGTCAGGACGGCCAGGAAGGACCAGGCAAACCCTGCCAGAAGGGCAAGGATGCCAAACCAGCGAAGCCGCGGCAAAACCCCCACTAAACCGTCATGGCGCCCCGTTTCCTTTAGCTGATAACGCGCGAGTGCAACGCGGGCGGCATTTATCGCATTGACGACCAGGAACCAGATTGCAGCGACAAAGCCGCTGCCAGAAAGGGCGTGCACCGTCAAAATCAGGCCTGACACGATAGCGCTTATCGGCATCGACACGAAGAGGCCGGTCCTCAGGTCAGCAAGCTGATCCTGACGGATTTTGGCCTCCAGCGTGTCTTCATTCTTCGGGGCCATGGACGGACCGGCTTGCTCCCATCGTTGTTCGCGACGACAAGCTTACGCAAGCCCACTGAAGGACGGGTTAACTATCCAGCCGGGGTAACCAGTGCGCTCACCATGGCTCCGGGTCGCACGTCTGCTGTTAGGATTGCCGGCTGACCATAGAGATCTTGACCGTGCTATGCCTTGATCCGAACCATCCCAGGATCGGCAACGTCACCATGGAAGCAGCCTTACGAACGGCATCAAACGCGCCCGGCGAGACAAAAGGAAGCCGGGCCGAGATAGCGTTCCAGAGCGGCAGCGCTGCCTGCGATTCACCGCCTGAGCATGGCCGAAATGCCATGGCGGATAAAGGGAAGATATTGGGCAAAGCGAAGCCCCGCATGTCTTGCAAGCCGTGCCGCCGGGTGCTCGCCTGAGTAGAGAGCGACAAGTACATTCGTAGCATGATAGAGCGGTGCCGCCGACAGACGCAGCCGGCTTTCGTATCTGCCGAGCATGTCGGGATCAGCAATGTCGCGGCGCTCGCGACATGCCGCCAGGATTCCATCGGCGAGTTGCTTCTGGCCACTGAGGCCGATGTTGAAGCCATGCGCGGTCACCGGGTGCATGCCGAGGGCAGCATCGCCGATCAGTGCCGCACTCGGAGCCCAGAACTTGTGCGCCCAGGTCGTGACCAGCGGATAGGCATGGCGGGTGCTTGCCAAGGTCATCTCTCCGAGGCGTCCTCGACACCGGCTCGTCAATTCCATGAGGAACAAATCGTCGTCGAGAGCAAGCAGTCTGTCGGCCTCGCTTGAGCGCAAAGTGAGAAGCAGCGACGACACGCCTTCCATGAGCGGCAACATCGCTATCGTCTGATGGTGATCGAACCATTCGACCGCGATCTGGTGATGGGCGCGCTCGTGCCTCACCCGGCAAATCAGCATGGAGTTGCCAAGCCGATTGATCGCGGCGCCAATGCCGAGGAGGTCGCGCGTCGCGGACAAACGCGAATCCGCTGCAACGAGCAGCCGAGCGGCCAATTGCCTGCCATCACAGAGCGTTATGACTGCTTCTTTGTGGCTGGTTCTTGCATTGACGACCGAGCGGCCGCACAGCAGCTGGGCATGATCCTGGAAGTGGACAAGCTTGAACAGGGCGTCGCGGATCCGACAATTTGGGACCAGAATTCCGAGTGGTTCCCCAGATCCGCTGGGAGAATCGAAGCACAGGGCGAAAGGGCTCGATCCGTTGAGCACGCGCGCGCCTTGTAGCGGTGATTTGTCCGAAGCGGGGATGATATCCCAGGCGCCGAGCTCTCGAAGAATTCCAACCGATGCGTGGGTCAGCGCGATCTCGCGACCGTCGAAAGCCGGATTCGCCAGGGTTTCGAGCGACTGCCGTTCAACCACTGCCACCTTGAGTCGGCTCTGGGCAAGCGACGCGGCGAAGGAAAGTCCGACCGGCCCGGCTCCGACGACAATGATGTCGAATGTATCGACAGAGCCGGCCATCAGCGTGCCGCCATTGCCTCGGCTATCTGCGATACGAAGGGCTCTGGAACGCATCGCAATCGATCCACGGTTTGCGGCCATCTCCCCCAGCGTCTCACGCGACCTGTCCGTTAGACATGCGTTTGCCTTTGAAAGATTGGTCGATGAAACCATGCCAATGAAGAGATAACCCTGATGTGGATCAACCAGGCTCAACAAAGGCGGCAAGGCGGGTTCACGGTCGACTGCTCGATCGCCACGCCATGGTCTGGTCAGGACATCATGGGTGCCACGGCTAGTCTATGATCTTGATTTTTCAGCATTTTTTCTTAACATCAAATCGTTAGACCCTGCCGAGGGCACACGAATTTACGACAGAATACGACCCTTTTCGCCACCTTTCGATCCCTCAGTGCACACGGAGCGCACACGAAATTGGCCACCTATACGAAACTCTCGTCCGGCTCCTGGCGTGTCCAAATCCGTCGCAAGGGTCGATACGTCAGCGAGACCTTCCTGCGTCGGGACGATGCACGGCGGTGGGCAACCGATGCCGAGCGCCAAATCGATCGTGGTGAGGCACCGAGCAAGTCCCGTGTAGCGCGACTAAAAACTTTCTGCCAACTCATCGACCTTCATATCGACGACATGTGCGATGTAGGCAAGTCCCCTCTCCGCTCCAAGGCTGCAGCCCTCGATATGCTGCGAAGGCATCTTGGGAAGTGCAGCATCGCGGCCCTCGATCGAGAACGGCTCATTCGCTTTGGTCGTGATCGAGCCGCCCAAGGTGCCGGACCGATGACTCTCGGTATCGACATCGGCTTTGTAAAGCTCATTCTGGCTCATGCCGCTGCGGTGCACGGTCTGCCAGTCAAGGTCGAACCGGTTGATCTCGCGCGTATTGCCCTAAAGAGGCTTGGTCTCGTTGGGAAAGGTCATCAGCGCGACAGGCGGCCAACCCAAGATGAACTCGACAGGCTTATCGCTTACTTCGATGCAAACCCTCGTCAGATCGCACCGGTTAGCCAGATCATACGTTTCGCAGTCGCAACTGCGATGAGTCAAGAGGAGATCTGTAAGGCGCGGTAGTCCGACATGGTCACTCGCACGCGGATGCTTCTAATCCGTGACCGGAAAGACCCGCGAAACAAAAACGGGAACAATCAGCGCATACCCCTATTCGCGGCAACTGGATACGACGCCTGGGCCATCGTCGAGGATCAGCTGGCCAAGCGAAGCAATGACGATGATCGAATTTTCCCATTCAATCATAGGTCAGTCGGCACCGCATTCCGTCGAGGGTGCGCTGACCTGGACATACGCGACCTTCATTTTCACGATTTGCGGCACGAAGGAACGAGCCGCCTTTTCGAAGCTGGGTTCACAATTGAACAGGTAGCGCTGGTCACAGGGCACAAGGATTGGAAGATGTTGCGGCGCTATACGCACCTCAAGCCGGAAATGCTTCGCGCTATCCAAGCGGCGAAGGCTACATAGTTGACTGAGGGCGGTATCAGTCCGCAATCGCGTACGATCGACTGAACGCATTGGCTAAAAACGGCAAAATACACACGCCAACGCATGAAGATATCCCCCGACACCTAACCAGATCATGCACCCTTTGAATTTTGTTGTCGAATTTGCCCGCGAACGGGCTTGCACGCAATCTTCCCCGGATGCTGGCCAGTTTTTGCTCACAGACACGGAAAACAATTCGGACCCCCTGATCTGCTTGCGTTCCATTTCCAAAACATACAGTTGTGCCGGCGCGGCAATAGTGGTTTTTTGTCAAAATTACTTGGGGAAAGCATAATGAAAATAGCGATTTGGGCTGCGTTCGGGGCTTTTACATTGACTTTTGCAACCAACGGCCTTGCACACGGCGGTGGCACTGATGCCAACGGGTGCCATACAAACCACAAGACTGGCGAGTATCACTGCCACTAGTTTCCGGCCGACTGTGTGATTCACACGGGCGGGGCGTGTGTGCGCACGCGCGCGGCGATCTGCAATGGTTGTCGCCTTCCTGAGGGGATTGCAGATGCGAATTCGAAAAGGCTCGTCACGATCTCGCCCGTGACATCGGTGCACGCGCTGCCAAACGGCGCGATTGACAAAGGTACCCGCTACCAGCTGGCGAACCACTTGGAAATAACACAGTCGCTACTGTTAAACGATTAAATAGTTGCTAGAGAAACGCCCGTCACTAATAGTATGTTTGCGTCAGCTAAATTAGCTTGGCTGCGTCGCAGAGCAGGCGGGTGGCGTCGATGATCGACTCGGATGTGTTCGAATTCGTTGAGCGTTGCAGAACGCACACCGCGCCTGGCCCCCTTCTGACTGACTTGCTCCAAACAGTGCGAAATCTCGGATTCGAGCACCTCATCCTGAGCGGCGTTCCGCTTGGTGGGCAGAAACTTGCCCCCATGGTTGAGCTCAATGGGTGGCCCAAGGGCTGGTTTGAGCGGTACGTAGAAGCTGAATACGCGGCAGTTGATGGAGTTTGCATCTATTCCGCAAAGACCTTGAAGCCATTTCTTTGGGCCGACGTCCCAGCGAAGTGGTCCGAGTCAAAGGCGTCGCGGCATGTTGCGGGTGAGGCCACTGAGTTTGGCATTTCGAGTGGTTTTGCCGTGCCGATGCTAAGTGTCCACCATTGGCAATCAGTGCTGTCGTTTGCCTCTTCAGCGAAGGTCTGCTCTCTCTCGCCGCGGGAGGAGGTACAGCTGGTCACCATGGCGGTCTACGCCGGTATGACAATCCAAGCAATATCGAATGTTGACGAGGTCGATGAAGGGCTCCTGACCGAGCGCGAGAAGGAGGTGCTATTATGGGCCGCCGCCGGCAAAACCTCATCCGAAACATCCCAAATTCTTGGTCTGGCAGAGCGAACTGTCAAATGGCACGCCACAAGAGCTCGCGAGGCTTTCGGTGTCGCCACGACTACGCAAGCAATCGTTGAGGCGGTGCGCAGGCGCATGATTCATCCCTAATTTGAGTCAACTGTCCGATCGGACAGGTGACGGACTTGAGGCCGGCTGCGAATGATTGGTAAAGACCAGCCGGGGGACGCGCTATGATTGCCGCTCACGTCGTCAACAGTCGCGAAGACCATCTCTCCAAAAACATCGTGCAACGACGAGGCGACTATCGCGTGCGTCGCAAACGCTGGCTTTCTTGTGCGCGGCGCGCCACCTCAGAGCGCGTTCGATTTTGGCGCTTCGTGTTGGCGCTTTTGATGAGCGTGGGCATCGGAATTGGCGGACTGGCCGCAGCGCCGAATTCGCCTCAGGACATCACAGGAAAATGGACATACCGCAGCTTCCACAACAACAAGAATCTCGTAACCGACAATGACCAGACGGCTCTTGGCCTCTTTTTCGCGGAGGCTACTTTTACGTTTGACGTTGCCGCTGACAACACACTCAGGGGAACAATCGACTGGAGCGGCGGTGGCCTGGATCTCCATGGAAGCGTCCAACCAGCTGCATCCGGCGCGCCCCTGACGGTTCAAATCGTCGGAATGGGGCGGGCCGGCACAGCCACCCAAGATTGGGAATATGATTACTTCGGATACTTGGCGCATACCTGGCCGCAAGGGGTGGGACAGGTTCCCGCTCTGGTCGGGAGCGTCATAAGAGCCAAGCCGCACAATGGTGCGCCTGCGGGCTATGTAGCGTCGTTCATAGCAGTCCAACAGTGACGACCAATCGACATGAATTCGCTACATCCGCAGCAATCAAGGGAAGGGGTCACAAATGCTCACTCGTCGCAGTTTCCTGGCGGCCGCGGCAGTTGGTGTAGCGGCGCCGGCAATTCTCCGCTATCGACCAGCTTGGTCAGCAGCGGCTCGCGTCCGCCGCAATGCCTCTACCATGGCGCCTACCGATCCCTTCTTTTCTGACTATGCGCAAGCCATCGAGGCGATGCACCAATTGCCCGTGAGCGACCAACGCAACTGGCGAAATCAGGCGCTGATCCACATACGCCACTGCACGCATGGCGTTACTGATTTTACGCACTGGCATCGATGGTATCTTTCGTTCTTTGAGCACATTTGTGCAAAGCTGATTGGCAAGCCGGATTTTGCGCTGGCGTATTGGGATTGGGAGGAGAGCAATAGCAAAGTTCCAGATACCTTCTTCGACATTTCGCAACTCAATGTGGTCCACTGGAGCGATCAATCGAACGAGCAATCCGACAATTGGGGACCAGGCAAAGTAACCACTGTCGGCGCACGCGGGATCGCCAGGGGGCAGACCATGACGTCGATCCCTCAGTTTGCTAATTCGTTCCTGAAATCCACTTTGGACGGTATTCGCGGTCAGCCCGACTTCGAGATATTCACCGGCCTGCTCGAGGGGCAACCGCACAACAACACTCATGTGGCTGTGGGATCTCTCCACGGTGCAAAGGGCCACATGGGGAACGGAATGTCTCCCCTTGACCCCATATTTTGGCTCCACCATTGCAATATCGATCGCATTTGGGCCGAATGGCAGGCTGTTGGAAATACTTCTGGGGATCCGAACAACACATATCCCGACAGCTTTTATGACGCAGATGGCAAGCCAGTCAGCGATACGACATCGAAGGGCGCGCTGTCGCTTGGATCGTTTGACTACATTTACGATACGATAGAGCCGGCGGTGATCGAACAAATTTCTGCGAAGCTCGATCTACAGAAGTTCGATGCGGGCGGAGACGCGTTGCTCTCGAAGCTCAATCTGACCATTCCCATGTCCATAGGGTCGGGTGCCTCTTCAGGTCCCGCGCTGCCAAACATCGAAAGAGCAGTCGATGTGAAGGTAAACGATTTGGTCAAAGTTCTATCAGATGTGCGAGTCTTCTACGCACCCGAAACGTCCCTTAAAGCAATCGAGCCGAGCCGCATCATTGCACGCATAGAAGGCGTTGAGGTTCCTCAAAACACCGATATGACCGTAGGGGTGTTCGTGAATTGTCCCTATCTCTCACCTGAAACGCCAACTGACGACAAGCTTTGCGCAGGTGTCTTCAGCTTTTTCGGGCCCGGCGGCGCGCACGCGCATCACGGCGGCGGAAGAAATGTCTACATCGACTTGACTGAAGCCCTGCGGAGTGTCGGATCGCAAGGCCGTCTGGCCGAGAACGGCTTCAAAGTCCAATTGATGGCTGTTCCTATTGCTGAGGGTGTTCCCGCGGACGTCCGTATCCCGTTCAAGGGTGTTACGATCCTATCGGCCTGATTTCAGCCCAAATTATAGGGCGTAAAGAGCTATGGAGCTGCGGTCGAAATGCCAAGATGCCTTGAGTTCTTGGATCAATGGTCGAGCCATTGGAATGATGGCGTTGATATCGTCTGCAGCCGTCCTTTTGGGGGCTCCGACAAACTTGGCCGCTTGCCAGCAGGTCTCCGAGTCAACTGTGGATGGCGTTGATTTCTTGGGACCGAACATCGCAACCGATCGGCGTGCAGTTGTAGTTCCTTTGAGGGGGGTTGAGGCAAAAGTCCTGACGTCGGGGGTAATCACGATAAAGGTCAGCTTCCGGCCACTTAGGGTCGATCCAGAAGAGCAGTTGCTGCTCCAGGTGCAACTAACAGACAAGCCGGTTTCTGATGTTCGCATTACAACGGATGCGGTCTCGCCGAATGCATCTGGGTCGGCGTTCTATAAACCGCTGATCGTGGGCGAAACGCAGGAAGTGTTTCTCTCTTTGCCAGCTTGGAAATTTCCTAATCCGCCGAACGCTGCCATCGTCGCGATGGTCTTGTCAGATGACAGATCCGCCCCAATCAATTCGGCAATAGAGATCCTTTCCGTTGACGTTCTGACCTGAGACGCACAGCGCCGTGATTGCATGAAATATCGAGCTGGCTGCCTTCCGGGTGACAGCTCTCGAGTCACGGGATCCAAGGCGCTACCTGCCCAATTCTTGTGCCTGCGGTGACGTGAGAGGCGAGGACTCGCCCTGCGCCCGGCTGTAACGCGTACCGATTGAGTCAACTGTCCGATCGGACAGGTGACGTATTTTAGGCGCGCTGCAACTATCCCCAGACAACGATCGGGGGATTGCGCATGATTGCCGCTCATGTCGTCAACGCGCAGAACAGACATCTTTACGAAAACGAATTCGACGAGTTTTTGCGCCGGCGCCATGATTTTTTTGTGCACCAGAAACATTGGCGCCCTCCGAGCCCAGATGGTCGCGAGCTAGATCAATTCGATACGGATGCAGCGACATATTTGCTGGGGATCGAGGATGACCGCGTGGTGACCTCGGCTCGGCTGATCCCAACAAGCGAGCCGCACATGGTATCGGAGGTTTTTTCCGATATGTGCGAAATAGGAGGCGTTCCCAGGCGCACGGATTGGGCCGAATGGACACGGACCTTTGTGGTTCCAGACAAGCGCACCGGTGGGCTACGAGGCACGCTCACACAGCTTTGCTGCGCCGTTATGGAATATGCGCTCGACGAAGGGCTCGCTGCTGTGGGCGGCGTCCAAGAAACGTATTTCATGCCGCATCACGGGGCACTCAAATGGCGTGTAACCCCGATGGGAATGGCCAGGGAGCAAAACGGCGAATTCTACATCGTCGCGTACATTGAAGTTAACGAAACTGCTTTGAGAAATGTGCGGAACATCCTCCGTATCGACAGATCCCTGCTTGTCCGGCGGGGTCCACAATTGCCGTTCGCGATCAGGGACAAGACCCTTCAGCGGATGTCGGCCTCGTAACCTTTGAATTGGGAGGACAAGATGAAAACCATTCTATTCGTTCTGAGCACGACAGTGTTGGTTGGCCTTGCGTTTAGCGCCGAGGCCCAGCAGGTAACTGCCTCTGGCTGCGCAGGGGCCGGCCCCAAAACCGGCAGTGGGGACCTATGGCACCGTAACCGGTAGCGTGAGTGGCGATGCAGATACGTGCCAACAGGGAACTCTGCTCAAAGCGGCGGAATGGAAGCCTGACCAGAGCAAGGTGGTGTGGAAACACCCAGTAGGACGACGCGATGTCCATCCGGCGGAAACACGTTGCATCCGGCAGAGGATAAAATGCCAAACCTCTACCGACCTGCACAAGGCGCCACTGCTTGGCTTCGCGTCGATCGCCGATGGTCCCGGGGTGGCGTCGAGCATTGCATCGCTGAACGACGGTATGCCGCTACCCTAGCCATTTCCTTCGTAGGGGAAAGGCTGCAGTCAAAAATGCGGTCGAAATCGAGGACGCTGCATTTTACACGACAACGAGCAAAACAAACAACGTCCTCCCAGCTTCGGCGGTGGAAGCTTCGCGGACCGACACTGCCACGGTGACGCTACAGTAAATGCTCACCGGGCTCCTCTCCTGCGGCGCAGAGCTGGCAAGCCTTGCGCAGCAAACTTTCAGTTTCTGCATCCGCCATTTTGCGATTTTTCAACCCGGAGGATGATCGATGGCCTTTAATTGGCGTCCAACGAACGCTCCGCTCCAGACACGCTACGATGATATTTGGTTTCTAGGGCCCGAGACCGGCTGGGCGGTGAACAGTGCGGGTCAAATCGTGCATACCGAAGATGCAGGTGCGACTTGGACGGTTCAACATACCGTCGACGCCGACACGTGGCTTCGTTGCATGAGCTTCACCAGCGCGACCGATGGTTGGGTGGGCTCAATCACGCGCCGGCAGCGCCTGTGGAAGACCGAGGATGGCAAGACCTGGAACGATATGACCGATCCGCTGCCGCCGCTGCCTAGCGCGATATGTGGGATATCCTCGCCGGCTAAGGGCGTGGTCTTTGCCTCCGGTACGCAATATCCAAATCGTGAGGCAGCGGTCATGCATACGACCGATGGCGGCCAGACGTGGAATTCGATCTCGATGGCGGCGCACGCCAACCTGCTGATCGATACCTATTTTGTCGACGATCTGCATGGCTGGGTGGTCGGTGGAAACGGGGGGACGACTTACGACCAATTGAAGCCAGTGGTCATGTTCACCTCCGACGGTGGCAAGACGTGGGAAAACAAACTCCTGAATTCTGGGATCGACTTCCCGACGGGCGAATGGGGTTGGAAGATCCAATTCCTCAATACGCAAGTCGGATTCGTGTCCCTCGAAAACGACACCGCCGCGGCCATTTTGAAGACCACGGACGGTGGACAGACTTGGAAGCGCATCCCGATCAACGATCCGCAGCGGAATGTTGAACTGGAGGGTATTGGCTTTCTTAACGACCAGGTGGGGTGGGTCGGCGGCTGGGGGCACGGGTTCATGTCGGGTAGTCCTGACGGGACGACTAGCGGAACGACCGATGGCGGCGCCACGTGGTTCGATGCCGACGGCGTGGGTCGGTTTATCAACCGCTTTCGTTTCACCAAGACTGAACCGATCGTCGCATACGCGTCCGGAGGGACGATCTATCGATGTATGTTAGACATGGATGCCGCGGCCTTGGCTGCCGCGCCGGTGGTCGTGGAACCGCCCATAGCACTGGCCTGGGACAGCCTCGATATTGCTGCCCAAATCCCTGAAGGTGCGAAGCAGCTCACTGTTACTGTCTTCGATCCGCGCCAGACATTGGTGAAGGTTGTGGCCAACGAGCAGTCACCAAAGCCAGGCTCACGAACGATCGCTTGGAATTTCAAGACAGACGACGGTGTGGATGCCGGAACAGGTCATTTTATATACCGCATTTTCATCGATGGCCAAGCCACGACCGGCATGGCGGTGCGACCGGCACGTGCAACCCCCGACGACCTGGGTAATCAGGTTCAGGATCTAATTAGGCGTCTCGCGTCTCGCGCCAAACGCGCGCATGAGGACCTTGTGCTTCCCAACGAAAGCGGCGAACCCGTGAAGCTGAAGACGCTGTTTGACTCCCCGTTGGATCTGATGGCGGCACTTGTCCGTGGGGCTGGATCATTCCGGGCGAGCCGGATAGAAGCATGTTTTTGGTCGCCATCATTGGAACCGGGCCCATGCAGGGCGTGATCGGGCAGGCGGACGTCCAGCTGTTGTCAGATTGGATTGCGGCTGGAGCGCACGTTCCGCTGGCGACAAGCTAACGCTGTGCCACATGCGCAGCCTTCTTTGCACGAGGTAGCGACAGCGGCGAACTGCACAGCATTCGGGCAGACAGTTGGCATATCCGGCGGTGGCCACCTGGCAAGCGTGCCCGCCCACATCTAAACGTTCACAGGGGTCGAGCGGCGGCTCGGTCTTGTGTCAGAATAAGGGATTCAACACCTTGTACACGTGGCTTACGCCGGTCTGGTTGCTCCTGTGGCACAAGAAGCAGTTCGATCCCTTATCTCCAGCTTGCGTTCCCTGTTGGTAGGTTTCCATCGTGCTGTTGGCCAACATGCTCGTACCCACCTGGTTCGAGGCGGTCGGAGAAGCGCCGCCGATCGTCCAGGTCGCGCCAACGAAGACGTAGTTGGCGCGCACATCGCCAGCAGCCAATTGGCTCCGCACGCTATTGTTGATGGCGATGATCTCGGTGTTTGAGGCGGTGTCGGACCCGTCGATCGGGTTCGGAGACACGCCAGACACCGCCCCCCAAGTCTTCCAGCGGATGGTGTTGCTCGGCGCAATGCCTGACGGGTCATCTCCTGGAATGATATCTCCGGAATCAAATCGCGCCTTCAGGGCGTTGAAAACGCCGGCTGGATTGTCGGCACTGAACAGCCATGTTCCTGAGCTCGGCTGAGCGACGGTCTTTGTATTGCCGGCTGTGTCGAGATACGTGTAGGCACCGGTTGGCACATCGTCGACATGCTGAAAAGTCGCCCAGATCATCTCGGGATGGCCCTTTGCGCTGCCGACAACGTGCATTCCGACCATGGCAAGCGACACGGTTTTTTGACCATTCGGTTTCCACTTCTTGGGATCGGACATGTCAAAAGTTGGCACTGTCGCATCCATGGTAATGTATTTGCTTGCGTCAGCGACTGAACTCGCGTCGACCCATGACGTCTTAAGTTCGATGGCCAACGTCTCCGGAGCGGCAATGATTTTCTGATTTGCTGTGGCGAATGCCGCGATCTTGTCCAGATCACTCGGCGTCACAGGAAATTGCGTCGGTGCGGGACTGATTCCGCCGTTGGCGGCCCCCGTCACCATGTAGGCGAAGACGTCGTTGACTGTGGTGACATAGTAGACCAGCGAATTGTTTTGCGAGATTAGGACCCCGTCGCTGTTGGCCTGGCCCACTTCCGTCTGGATCACATCGCCTGCACCGTCAACCAACAGGTCTTTTCCGCCGACGCTCAGTTTTCGCGCAATGCTGATCTGCGCTCCGCCCACAGCACTTCCTGCAGCGGCGGCGGGGAGATCGGGAAACGCCTCGATTTTCGTGCCGTCTGTGCCGAACAGGTTGGGCTTGGTCTGTCCGCTACCGACTTCCATACGCGCCAACTCGATCACTTTACCGCTCAAATCTTGGACCAAAGGTCCACCTTTTGGTCCAGCGGGTGGTGTGACGACCTCAAACAGTTGACCGGTGTTGGACATAACCACCGGCAGATCGTTCGGGCCATTTTGCGGAGTTCTGATGCTCGCAATGCTCAATGGCGTCGAGGAATGCGGAATGAACTTTCGGTGGTTGCTCTCATCGAGGGGGGTAACGTCGAAGAACGCGGGGGACTCGAAGACCTTTCCGCTGCCGCCGAAGCGGGACGTGGCCGGCGAGGCGAGCCACAAAAACATTCGCTCCGACCATTGGTAAAAGCTGCAGTTTGGTGTGTCCGGGAAGTTGATGCTGTCCGCGGGCCCAATTGTACCGTTGAGGCTTACAGAGCCTGAGTCGAACCATGATTTGAACATCGGTGGATCGACCACGCATGTGGGCTTCGCATCCGTCGGCAGGGCCTGCCCCCGGACTTCAGCCAACGGCGAGAGCGCCCCAACACACAGGCAAAGGATAGCCGGCACGAAATGTAAGGTATGTCGCATGAGAAAACTCCTCCAGTCAGGTGCACCATGCCGGGCTTATGTCGGCCGCCCGCGTTCAAATATTCTGACGAGTCCACGCCAGTGACCCATCGAATTCCGGCTGTTTGGAATGAGTGCCTCGACTTTGAATTAGGCGGGCGCTCCGTTCGTTATCCACGTCGCTACGGTCGTGAGTTGTTGTTTATTCGCCAGCGTTGCCAGCGGATCGGAATCAACATCGGGCATTTGGCTCAGGGATGAACCGTCAAACGGCGGCTGCCCAGCTAGAGCCAGGTACAAATTCGAGGTTTCGGGATGCCCCGGAGTGACAAGCCGGCCATCCTGCCCCCAATTCGATGTGTCAAAATTGACAAAGCCATCGCGCGTGTCGGTCGGAGGCTTCCGCCAAAATCGCATGTGCGGCGCGCCATTGATGTTTGCATCAGTGGGAGGCACGAGAGTGTCCAGCAGGTTCTGAATATCCTCAAAGCTTGGCTGCAGCGTTCCGGCCAAAGGCAGCACTTTGATCTTCGGCGAGGTCACCCCCTTGATTGGCTTCGGGCCTTCCTTACCCGACTTGGTAGCTGAGCGTGGCTTCTTGGTCATCGTTTGCTTCCTTGCCATAGCGCAGTTCTGGTCCCCCGATCATCTGTCAGCAGGTAGAATGCTCTCGAGAAGGCGTTGATAATCTCGGAATGAGAGCGAACTCGCCGCGATACCCAGCAACACAGTCAATACAGAGGACCTGCCAGAATTTCTCGCGTGGCATCAATGTCCTGGTCAACTGTCCGATCGGACAGGTGACGCATTTTCTCGTGGCTGCGACTGTCCTTCAGGGAAGGACAGGGGTTGCGCTGTGGTAAGCACCCATGTCGCCAATGCGCGCAGGAAGGCCCGACGGTCGGCCAGGTGCGCGGTCGATCCGAAGAAGGCGAGCCGACCGGCGTCGTGCAGCGCGACCAGCCGGGTCAGGAACAGACGGCGGAACAGCTTGCCCAATACTCTGACTGGGAGAAGGAAGGCCGGCCGCGACGATATCCAGCGTGACCCGTCCGGCGCGATGCCGCCGCCCGGCACGATCATGTGCACGTGCGGATGGTGCGTCATCGCCGAGCCCCAGGTATGGAGCACTGCGGTGATGCCGATGCGCGCGCCGAGATGCTTCGGATCCGCCGCGATCGTCAGCATCGTCTCCGATGCCGCCTTGAACAGCAGGTCGTAGACGAGCGCCTTGTTCTGGAAGGCTATGTCGGCGACCTCGGCGGGCAGCGTGAACACGACGTGGAAGTAGCCGACCGGCAGCAGGTCGCCCTCGCGCTCGGCCAGCCAAGTCCGTGCCACCGCGCCCTGGCACTTCGGGCAGTGCCGGTTGCGGCAGGAATTATAGGCGATCGGCCATTGGCCGCAGTCTTCGCAGGCCTCGACGTGACCGCCGAGCGCCGCGGTGCGGCAATGCTCGATCGCCGACATCACCTTGAGCTGGATGAGGCTCAGGTGACCTGCATGGGCGGCCCGATAGGCGGGGCCGGCAGCACGGAAGATGTCGGCGACCTCAACAGAGGTGTGCACGGCTCAGCCGGGCGGCGTCGCTCTCATGCTGATGCAGCTGGAATCGACGGATGTCCTCAGCCCGTCGCAGTGTCGGGCGAGCGGCCAAGGAACACAGCGAAGCGCCGGACGTGACGAACGTAGTCCTGCTGGGTATGGGAGCCCAGGCCACGCATGAGCATGTCGTGCTGCATGCGCTGGCGAAGCGGAGAGATTGGTGCATCGGTCGACAGGGTAGCCATGGCGAGTTCCTCTCGTTGAAGGGAACTCCATGGTCAGATCGACGCCTCTACCCGCTCAAGTCAAAATGGCAGTCGCGCCATCTCAGGCCGAGGTGCCCCTCCCGCGAAGCGGGTTCGTGCTTGCGGCGGATAGCGGGGCGGCAGCATTTGGGGCCGGCAGCGGACTGACGGCTTCAACACATCGTGCAAATCAGCGTTGGCGGCCTTGGTTTTATCACGGATCCATGGCAGGGTTTTTCCGGTTAAAGAGACGTCTTCCTAAGCTAGAACTGTATTGAAGTGGTGATAGCATTGCGCCTTTTCGAGCCAGGCGGAGCGCTAGCGGACCAAGTTGCAGATAGGCCGGATGCAATGAATCAAATCACAGCCCTGCAGCCAGGAATGCTTCGAACCAACCTCAGGGGGCAGATCCGGCAGACACAGCTTCCGAAATGGAAGGCGCTCCTTCCGCTGTTCGAGGCGGTAATGAACTCTTTTCAAGCAATTCAGGACGCGAAGTCCGCAAGGCGGCATCGTGTCACGATCGTCGTGGAGCGCGACGAATATCTGCTTGGCGAGGACATCGCCGCTATCGTCGGCTTCGAGATCCGCGATACTGGCATCGGCTTTACCGACGAGAACTTCGACTCCTTCAACACTGCGTATTCGGAACATAAGTACGAACGAGGCGGGAAAGGCCTCGGCCGGTTCATGTGGCTCAAGGCCTTCCAGACGGTTCGCGTTAGGACGACTTTCCAAGCTCAGGACGGCGATGACGAGCCAAGTCAATGGCTGCGGGATTTCGAGTTCGGCCTCGACTACGACCCCGACGCGGCCAGCGCGACCCAGATCGATAGCGGGACATCAGGAACTACGGTCAAACTCGGGGGCTTCCTTTCGCCTTATCGCGAGGAATGCCCGGCCGACATCGAAATACTGGCGCAACGACTGGCCGAGCATTTCATTCTCGTGTTGATGCAGCCGGAATGTCCCGAGATCGAGATTCATGACGGCGGCATCAAACTGTCCCTCAACAGAGTGTTCGACGAGAACTTCCAGCGAGGCGGGCACAGCGAGAAATTCGAGATAGCCGGACAAAGTTTTCGCATCGTGACAACGTCGGCGCGCACCTCAACTCAAAGAGGGAAGGTGTTTCGCGGCTTCGGCGGTTTTGAATCAAGCTACAAAGTGCAATGCCCCTACTGTCAGAAGGTTTTTACGCGAAAAACCCAGACTCTCACCCTGAATGAACACAAGTCCCCGGACGGCTATCGCTGCGGTGGCCGCACCGGCTACCGCGTATTTTGAGCCCGGCACGCAAAATCCCTTCCGGCTTAAGTGTCTTCGTGGATGAAAGCATCCATGATCGTGGGGACTTCATAGTTGTGGCTGCCGTGTGCTGTGAAGCTGACGTTCAGGAACAAGTCGTTGAAGGCCTGTTGGACTGCGGTTTCGATCCCGCTCGTGACGAGTTCAAGAGCAGCATGGCGATGCGGGGTAACCCGGCGGCACAGGAATTGCGACACCGCCTCCAGTCCATCCTACGCGACTGCAAGATAGGATTGGCCGTTTGCCCGATCTCGGAGCGAGCGATACTCGCTACGCATATTTCCACGCTGCTATCCAGCGTCGATGTTACCCCCGAAACTCCTATCGCGGCGATCTATCTGGACGAGGGAATGAAGCGAACAAACGCCAAGATGCCTCGTAGCGCTACAGTTACCTATGGCTGCGATTCAAAGTTGGTCGCAGGAATCCAGCTAGCGGATTGTGCCGCGCATTTAGTTTCGACGATGCTTCTTGATGAGCTGGGCATCATTTCAAAGACAGTGCCCGCGAGCAGCGTTTACGACGGCCAGGAGGGCGAGATTGAACTGGCATGGACACTTTGGGCGAGCATCCGCTACGCGCTCTCGGGCAGAAAGCCTGTCGGAGAAATCGACGAGTATGGATTGCCGGAACCGCTGATGAATCCGTTCGGCCTAGTCGTGTCTGACCGCTGCTCCGACGCCGTAAAAGCGGCAGCTGAAAAGCGACTCGGAACGGTTTGGATCGGTTGCATTCACTAGGTGCCGAAGGTCAACTAGACCAGATCAGGTATTAGTGCGACCCGCCACTGCATGGTGTCCGCATTATCATATTCTTTAAGCCGTGCGCGACGGCTCTGAGGGCATCATCTCTCCGGGGGGCGCTGCAACCTCCTCGTTTCTTCCCACGACGCGGTATTCTGACGTCATTGCGAACTGTAGGCGCCAGATAGTTAGGGAGGACCTCCGGCATCGGTTCAAAACTGCCGATCGCGGCCATGTCGATCCGCATTTGAGTGTCTGGAATAAGGCGCATACCAGGCATTCAGTAGCTGACCGAAACCGCGCCTCGGTCGCCTCATCCCCTCCACATTGTAGAGTGGGGAACGGCCTGCATATGCTCTGCCAGGTCGAGCTCACCGCGCGCCTCGGTCTCTAATAGATACCGAGCCTTGGCTAGGCGGTCCGCTTCCCCACCGCAGGGTAGTCGCAGATGGCGAGCAGCGCCCTCTCCTCCTCCCGGCTGGCTATGTCGGATTCGCTGCTGCCACCGCCCATGTCATGCAGGGCTTCACCGAACGCAGCATAACCTACCTTGTGCGCCTCAATCAGCGCTCGCAAACTATCGGACGGTCCTTGGTCTCCACCTGCCGGCCCAGCACCGAGCGCCGTTGCCGCAACTGTCGAGGCGACGACTGCGCTGCCAGAGTGGAGGAGCAAGGCGCGGCGGTTGATCCTAGACGTGGCGAACTCTCCCATTTGCTTTGATGGCGATCAGGCCAGTGGCCTAAAACCATCAGACCGTAACACGACACTTTGCGCATTCGTGTCAGCATGGAGCGCCCCCTGGCGGCGGCAGCTAGCACGGCTGGGCGGTGCGCAGCGCCGGCGGATGCCGGGCCCGACCAGCCCTCCGGTGGAAGCTTGGATTTGTTGGCGGACGTGTCGCTACCGGCGCGCTTTCCATCGGGACCGTGAAGCCTATGCATCAGCAGTGCGGAGGATGGCGCCAGCCGACAAGCCTGGGCTCGGCCGCCATCCTACGGCCGACGCTGGCGACGTCGGCACTCGGCGCAGCGGCGAAAGATCGCTGCGGCAGCCGTGCCGACCGCCCACGCGCGTCACCGCAAGGCAGGTCGACGAGGTGCTGACGTCGACCATCCACCAGTTCGTTATCTCCCGACGAGAAGCTATCTCAGCGGGTCGTCTCTGACCACGGCCCCCTTCCCGCCCCCACCCTCCTCAAGCGCTGGCCGAGCCCTCGCACATTGCACTAAGCCACAAAAACAGCTGAGAATTCGCGATTCTTGCAATGTGCAGTAAACGTGCACACATTGCGAAATCACCGTCTAACCCATTGAAAAACAAAAGCCCCAACCGCAGCGCAATGTGCCCCCTTTTATCCCGCCATCTTAATCAGTTGTGCTTTGCGAGACTTTGTCTCCATCGTCGTTCCTCCTCCTATTCTCTGTACTGCGATTCCGCCTTTGGCCGTCGAGTTCCGATGCGCCGTGCAATCTTCCGCGCTCTGCGACGGCGTGTTTCGGCTGCACGAAAGCAGCACTCGAACCGTCGTGGCGCACTTTTCCATCGGTCGGACGGAGCATCGTCACAGGCAATCGGACGCGGTCCGGCCGTCTGTCGATCGGCGCGGCCGCAGCCAAGATAACGTGCGTTCCGTCGTTCCTGGTGTGCATCGGTCCTCATCCGCCGGGGGCGGATCTCCTCGTCTCAGATGGCGTCCGTGACACTGCGGACGCCATGCGTTTCAACTGATGATCTTCTGCTCATCGATGCGCTCCCAAAAGCTTGCGGGCCTTGTCACGCTCGCGCCGGCCGGCGTCGCTTGGCTTGCCGCCGGATCGCCGACATAGAACGTGCCGTCGCTCCAGATCGCATGCATGGTCACCGCCAGCCTGCGCGCCACCGCGACACAGGCCTTGCGATGGCAGGAGCGCTTGGCGATCGCCTGGCCCCAGCTCTTGACCTTGTCCTTGCCTTTGAAGCGCGTCATCAACCGGACGCCGCCTCATAGAGCGCTCGCCGCACGTCGGCTCGGCGGCCTTCGAGATGCGTCCCTGGACGTCGATCGTGGAGCCGGATTGCCAGCGTCGCGACATCAGCCCGAAGTAGGCGGCGACGTCACGCGAGCGGCGGAAGCGCGACGGATCGTCGATCGCGATCATGAACGAAAGCGTCGTCACCGGGCCGACGCCGGGGATGACCATGAAGCGCCGAAGTCTCGTTGCGCGCGACGATCCTCACGACGACATCGTGCAGCCGGCAGTACCGCTTCCACAGCGCCGCGGTAGCAGCTTTGCGACTTGATAATGAGCCTATCGAAACCAGCCGGTGCGCATGATATGCGCGATGCAGAGCGATGCCTTATCGGTTTTGTTGCGCTACGCCGACATCGCGGCGCACACGTGCTGCGTCTCCAGGCGGACGGCCGGCAGGCCGAGTTTCTTAAGTTTGGGATGCAGCTGGGGCGACAACGCGACGGCCTCGTGGCCCAGACGCCGCAGGCGCGGCAGAAACGACTTCAACGCGGCAAAAAGCGCGTCAGGGCCAGTCACAACTGTTGTCTCAAGATGTACCGTGCCAAGAAAATCGACTACGCACACCCCCGTCTCATCCATCGCGACGTCCAGCCCACAAAAGAATTCTATCAGACGCTTCTGCGTTGCGCTGCCAAGGGGCAGCCGGTGCTCGCTCGACTGCGCACCGCTAGAGGGCTCTCCGCTAGAGCGGCTTTGATGTAGCCACCAGTTTCGCAGGAAGACGGCTTTGTAGCGTAGCTTCAAAACGCCGGTTGGATCGAAATCGGATGAGGTTGGGCGTAGTCAGGCGGTGGATCACGGCCGCTTCTGGCGATATCAACGCCTGAATTAAACATGAGGGAATAAACCGTCAATTGTAGATCGCTAAGCATGTAGTGTAACCGCCGGAAATCTAAACCAACCGATTCCAAGAGTACTTGATGCCGCACGACTCCCCATCGATCGATTTCCACGAAGTACGAGCCCTCAATGGGCGCCGCTCGGAGGGGTTCGAGGAACTGGTTTGCCAACTCGCCGGCATTGAGGAGCGAGCAGCCGGCAGCGAATTTATTCGCAAAGGCAAAGGCCGCGACGGCGGGCTCGAGTGCTTCGTCCGGCTCGCCGATGGCAGCGAAATCGGCTGGCAAGTCAAGTATTCGTGGTCCTTTGACGCAAATCTGATTGGCAGCCTCGACAAGTCCCTCGCCGCTGCTCTGGCGAAGCATCCGAAGCTAACTGTCTTAACGGTATGCCTGCCCTTCGACCTTTCTGATGCCCGTGGCAAGGCTGTGACCCAACGGGCGGCATATGAAACCTGGCGAGCCAATCGACTCGCAGAGGCCGCCACGAACGGCAGGTCCTTGGAAATCAAGCTATGGGACGCACATGCCGTTGGAGAGCGACTCACCTCCGATGATCCGAGGCTCTCTGGTCGCCGTTTATATTGGTTTGGAACGCAGCATCTGACGGCCGACTGGTTCGCCGAGCAATTCGGGCGCGTAAGGTCTAACCTGGGGCGCCGGTATACCGCGGAAACCAATGTCGCCTTGCCTGTTCGGCGCGCTCTGGTTGGTTTGGCACGCAATGCTGAGCTTCTGCAGGAACTTGCAGACCATCGTAGTAAGTTGCTGGAGGCAACAGATGGGCTCAAGCGCACCGGCATCATGACGGCCGAGCAGGCGGAAACTATTGAGGCCGCGGCTCGCTCGCTGGATGCCATCGAGGATCTCAGCGCTGACCAGTGGCCAATAAGTACTTGGCAAGGGAAGGCGCATACGGCCCTTGAGGTTGCTCGTTCGCTCTACCACGCGGAGTTAGAACGCCAACACCGGACGGCTGCAGATTCAGGGCGACCCGAACGATCGCACTACTCGACATTCCGGCAAGCCCTAGAGGCTTTCAACGCTCTTGTTGACACGCTAGAGGATCAGCCTTGGCTGGTGGCCGTTGGTGCGGCTGTCCTGGTGACTGGCGAGGCGGGTGCAGGCAAGTCACACCTACTCGCAGACGCCTGTGCCTACCAGCTGCAGAAATCCCGCCCCGCACTGCTGTTCTTAGGGAGCAGTCTTGTCGACACGGACGTCTGGTCCCAGCTCATCCAACAATTGGGCCTGCCATCTCACTACACGCGCGATACATTCCTTGGGGCACTCGACGCCGCCGGTGAAGCTGCTGGTTGCCGAAGCCTGCTTATGATCGATGCCATAAACGAGCGGCATGGACGACAAATATGGCCGGATCGTCTCGGCGGCTTTCTCTTCGACGCTGCCAAGTACGCACACGTCGCGGTCGTTTTCTCCTGTCGGTCAACCTACGTCTCACAAACCTTGCCATCAGACCTTGGTGCGCGATCCCCCTTGGAGCTTGAGCACACAGGCTTCTCAACTTTCGATGCGCGCGCTTTTTTGGCTTTGCGAGGCATCATGTTGACTGAGCATCCATTTCTCGATGTCGAACTCCGAAATCCACTGTTCCTCAAGACGTGCTGCGACGCGCTAGAGCGGGAAGGCAAGACTCGCTTCCCGAAAGGTCTTCGCGGCGTCACGGCCGTCTTCTCAATGTACCGAGAGGCTGTATCTGACGCCATTCAGCGACGAATGAATCTGAATAGTCGGCGACGGATAACCGAGCGCGCCATAGACGCCTTGGCCCACGAGATTGAATCCACCCAAGATCCGTATATTCCCGTCGACCGAGCGTTCGAGATTATTGACGAGATCCACGAGGGGAAGGGCGACCAAGACAGCGACCTTTTGCATCAATTAGAAACAGAGGGCGTAATCTCGATCGAACCCGTCCCCGCTGATGAGACTTCAGATTCCGATCTCCATGACCACGTCAGGTTCACGTTCGAGCGTTTCGCCGATCACACTGTCGCACGTTCAATACTCGACGAAACTCTGGTCGAAGCACAGCTACCGTCTCCGCTATCGCCAGACAGCCCGCTAGCGCGCGCTTGTGTGCGAGGTGGTCTTCCTTGGGGGGTGCGCGAAGCGCTGGCAGTTCAGCTTCCTGAGCGCACTGGCGTGGAGCTCCCCGACGCGTTGGCAAACATTCCCGGCGTAATGACCAGGAGCCTCATAACACCGGAAACGGTGCGATTGCGGGCACCTTCGAGCATCACCGAACGTACTCTGGAACTACTTGAGGACTCTCACGGCGTAGATGCCCGTTGGGATGCACTCGTGCGGCTAACCATCGATTCTGAAAGTGCGTTCGATGCGTACTGGCTACACGAACTTCTGAAGGTCATGAAAATTCCCGAACGCGATGCCGATTGGTCGATCTTTGTCGCAAACTACGGCGATGACAGCTCAAACCCCGACAACTCGGCTGCTGCGGACCTCATTGCATGGGCAAGAGACAGGCAAGCTGGAGAAGCTGATCCGAGCATTGTGCAGCGCGCGGCGATAGCGCTTACTTGGTTTCTTTCGACCTCAAGCCGGCGCGCGCGAGATACGGCGACAATGGGTCTCGTGAACCTCTTGACCAGGTTCCCCACCATGGCAGACGAGTTGTTAGAGCTTTTCGATGGCGTCAACGATCCCTACGTTGGAGAACGTCTCAGTGCATCGCTCTATGGGGCTGCTCTCCAGGGCCGCTGGAGTGCTGACGCCCTAGGCGTCATCGCCAAAAGAGTGGCGATGCAGTTCTTCCAGCGTGGCCCGGTACCCTTAGACCTTGTGTGGCGCGACCATCTTTCCTCCCTCTTGAGGTACGCAGAGAGCAGAGGATGCACCGATTTTATTCCCGGCGGCGTCAACACCCATCCGCCCTTTTCTAGCAATTGGCCGCTTGAACCGGTACCGGACGCCCAGATCGATAGGTATACCCGTACGTACCGAGACGGCGTGATACTGAGCGATGAGATCGTGTCCTCTACGGGTCATCACGGGGACTTCGGATCTTACGTCATCAAGTATGCCGTAGGGGGCTGGAGCCCAGCCGGCCGTGAGGAGACGAGCCCTCCATCTTCCGCGGATCTATACTCACTATGGCGCGCTGAATTTGATTCTTATTCGACACCCGAAATGGAGCACTTGTTCGAAGGAATGGATGCGCTCCGGGCCAAGGGTCCGGAATGGGCCTATGCCAGCGGCGATAGCGCAAAGGAGCATCAGAGGATCGAGGAAAAGTTTCGCGATACGCTCGGGACTGAGCGGTTTGAGCGATACCGCGTGATGGCGCGTCACTGGCGACCTTCGGCTGGTTGGGGTGAAAATCCTGCCGAGTTCAATGTTGCCTGGGCGCAGCGTTGGGTCTGTATGCGCGCCCATGATCTCGGTTGGAGCGAAGGGCTCCATGGCCAGTATGACCGCTCGTGTGGCCATGGACGGACCGGTCACAAGAGCGAACGCATAGGCAAGAAGTACCAGTGGATCGCACTGCACGAGCTGATGTCGAGGATTTCCGACAACTGCGCTGCATCAAAAGGGGATTGGACCGCGCAGCATCGCGAAACAGTACGGCGGCTTCGCAAAATTGATCCATCCCGGCTGATGGAAGAGAGCCACGACTGGGGCTGGGCGTCGTTCAATGAGCCCACGTTCTGGATGCCAGTGATTCCGAGGAAGGCAGCGATGGATCGTGATGCTGCCTGGGAGTGGCTGGATGCCGACCGCGAGCTGCTCGACGGCGCCTGCTTTGTCGACCTTAAATCGGATCACAACGGTCAGAAGTGGCTGCCGTTGGGGGGCTTTCAACATTTTCGGTTGCGGGGCACAACCCAGGAAACCGAGCGAATCCTGCGTGAAACATGGCTGCGGCTCGAGTGTCTTATAGTGCATATCGGTGATGAATCTGCTGGTCTTGACCAGCTTAAAGATGCGCTCTTTTTGGGAAATCACGATCTCGGACTAAACCAGGATGGCCAGGACGATTGGTATTTGGGCGAGTACGACTGGCGCAATGACCGCGATCCGCAGTGGTCACGCTGGTGGGGGAATCGCCAACACCGACGAGCTGGCGTCGAGTCGGCCGCAACAACGGTTCAGTTTCTTCAAGAAGCGGGGAGTTATGACCATAGTCTGAAACAAAACTTCTCGGTGCGGTTGCCCGCCCCGTGGGTGATCAAGGCGCTCGGACTGCGACTCGCCGACGGCCGCACGGTTCGATACGTAGACTCACAGGGCACGACGCGGGCGTTCGATCCGTCAGCAGAGCAAGCGGGGCCGAGCACGGTACTCGTGGCCCACACGGAGTTTTTGCAGATGTGTCAGGCTAACGGCTTTCGTCCGATCTGGGTGCTGGCCGGAGCCAAAGAGGTCTACGACAAACAAGACTCGGATCTGTTCGGTCGCCGAAATTTTACGAACGTCTACACGGTTGATGGTGACAGAGTTGTTTGTCGACTGAAAAAGGCTGAGTCCGAAGGAGACTCGCCTTCGCGATAGGATCGCAAGGCCGGCTGCCCCGGCGCCGAGGTAGAGAGAGTCGTCATGTGGCGCTGACGGCAAGCCCGCAGCAGCCGCTTAAGCGAAAGAGACGTTGCGAAGACTCCGGGCTGGGTGCGCTTGATGCTGCGCGGCGAACCCTGGTGAGGGTCACGGCGGTGGATCAGGCTGATCACAAGAAAAGAGACTCATCATTGAAAAGCTGTTGGAATGATGTCGAGGGGCCTAGTATTATCGCCCTGATTGTATTTGGATAATTTGTACCGGCCTAAAAACACACGGCTGGATGGGGGCCGGCGCCGGTAAGCTCGATGCGGAAACGCGCCGCCTAGCGTTGCCATAGAGATCCTGGCGGAGAAGACGGCGGCCTTGGCGAACACGACGATCAAGCCAACAACGATCACCCGCGTGGGCTTGAGTATCAAGACCTCGTAGGGATCGAGGCGCTAATTCGCTTCTATCGGGACCCCAAGTCTTACAGTTGGGTTGAGCTTGAGGCTGACAAGACAGACAGCTCGCTGGACGATGTCGTCGTGGCTCGTAGCGATGGATCGCTGGAATACTACCAAGTTAAGTTTACGGTGGACCAGATCGACTATCCACTCACCTTGGATTGGTTACTCGAGAAGAAACCCAGAGGGACCTCCCTTCTCGGCAAGTGGGCCAACTCTATGAAGAAGGTGGCCAAGCAAGGTTCTATCCATTCCGCAAGTCTTAGAACTAACCGCATCCCTGACGCTGATGTTGCCGTGAGCCTGAAAGGTACTTTGCTATCGCTCGACCTTGTTCCCAGGGACACAAGGCTACGGCTCGAGAAGGAGTGTGGTGGTCGAGAAGCGGCACTGGCGTTTTTCGGGAAGTTCGAGTTTGTCCACAGCGCACGGAATTTCGACGCCTATGAAAGCCACCTTCGTGACCAGCTCGTGCCGACCGACATGGAAGCGAGCGGTTGGCTCTATCTTCGGGAACGTGTCAGGCGATGGACAACGCGGCGTAAGGAGCCGAAGCCAGCGGGCCGAATCCTTTACGAGCACCTCACTCAAGTCATTTCGCGGGGACGCCCCGAGCCCATTCGACAGGACTTCCGCGTCCCCGTGGGCTATTCTGTTCCCTCGACCACCTTCCATACCGAATTTTCACGGCGGATCAGCGATCCGAAAACGCCAGTCTCAATCGTGTGGGGTACGCCGGGCCGTGGGAAAAGCACCTACCTGAGCTACCTAACTGACGTACTTCGCAAATCGGGGGTACCGGTCATTCGGCACCACTACTTTCTAGCGGATGACGATCCTACAACCGATCGAATGTCCTTCGTCGCTATCGCGGGTTCGCTCATCAACCAGCTCTTCGTTCTCTACTCGGAGGCGACCAGAGGAAGCGGTGACGAGTACGATAAGCTTCAACACATCGTTTCGGCGGCCGCCCAACATCTTAAGGCCCAGTCGAAGCGATTGTACATCGTCATGGACGGATTGGACCATGTCTGGCGCGACACCGCCAAGACCGACCAGTTGAACCATATCTTCAACGCTCTCTTGCCGCTCGCGGACAACGTTAGCTTGATAGTCGGGACCCAACGAGTACCCCGACAATCAGCTTCCCAACAGGCTCGTTCGCAAGGCGAAGCTATCGGACTGGATCGAGATCCCAGCCATGGATGAGGTCGCCGTCCACACCTGGGTAAAGGCTCAGGATGCCGCTGGTAGGGTCATCCTCAAGGGGCACAAGCGGGGAGATCGGCGCGACGAGCAAGTGTCTGAGATCGTTTCCAGTTTCTATTCGATATCACAGGGCCACCCGCTGCACCTAATCTACGCGTTCGAGAGCGTTACCCGAAACGGAGCGCCCATTTCCCGTGACGACGTTGACCGGATACCGCCGTGCCCCGATGGTGACATCCGGAGCTACTATGGAAGCTTGTGGACCGGGCTCACGCCCGCGGCGCGAGATACGCTTCACATGCTAGCCGGCTCCCAATTCCACTGGCCCAGCTCGGGAATTCGTCAATGCGCCGGTGGCTACGAGGAAATCGACTTTCTGCTTGAGCCGAGAGAGTCTGGCATGGTGCCGTTCCACTCGAGCATCTTCGCGTACGTCCGCGAGAGATCAGATCATGCTGATGCATATCAGGCCCTGTTGCCGCGAGTTACAAGTTGGCTCGAAACTGCAGCGCCGGCGTTCTGGCGGTGGGGTTGGCTCTGGCTCAGCAAGGCAAGACAGGGACAGTACGAAGACCTTATGCGAGAAGCAACCCGCGCCTGGGTTATCGAGTCGCTCGCAGAAGGATGGCCTGACCACCAAATTGCTGCGATCTTGGGTGTGGCGGAACGCAGGGCCTTTGATGACGGTGATCTGCCGAAGACCGTTGAACTGAGGTTGCTCAAGATCCGCGTTTTAAACGGCGCCGAATTTCAGGTCTCGGACAGCGCATCATTTGTTGCGGCAGCCATTCAGGCTTCCTCGAACTGGCAGCAACTGCGCAACCTCGCGGACAACATACAGAATCTCCCTCGCAACGAGGTTTCGCTTCTCCCCACGATAGCGCCGCCCGACCTCAGGGAGGAGCTAGGTACTGCTGCATTGCAGGAGTTGGCCAGGCGCATCAACGTATGGATCGAGCTGCGGCACAAATCTGAACAGGACTTCATCGCGCTGGCACGGCTCTTCGTCAAGGCTGCGGCATATGTCGGTGGAGACTCGGTCGGACGAGCATTGAGGTTCGTTCTGGGATTTCGAGAACCCGAAGAATTGGTCCGGTTTTTTGTTCAATGGCTTGGGAACGCGGACAACCTCGACGGACTGATCTTTGTTCACGGCAAGCTTCAGGCCAAGAAGTGGCAGGACGTTCGCCGCGCAATATACGATGAGGTCGTGCGAACCTGCTGCGTCATCGGGGCGGACTTGACCACCCGTTTGCTTGCGCCGGACGAAGCAATAGCGCCACTCTCTGCCTGTTGGTTTCGCCTGCACCGGCCGACCGTTTCTCACGAGATGCTTCTTCCAGTTGCTGCACCGAACCTTTTTCGCGACGACCATCGATTTGGACGAGACCCCGGATTGGAGGCCTTCTTCGTAAATGTGTTCTTCTCCGCCCTTGCGACTTCGCTAGTAGCAGAAGGCGATCATTCGTACGTGTACCCTGGCGTGCCCCGCGCCGACATCGGATGGATGCGTCTCGCGATCAACACGCTCGAAACGATTGCAAGGCAGGTCTCGCGTGGGGAACTCGGCGGCTTTTCTGCACCATGGCTCGGCGCGGCGGACGTGGCCGAGCTCAAGCACGGGCCGAACACTGAGAACGAATATTTACTCTACGCGAGTTTCAGGCGAGCGCTTCTCAAGATTGCGCTCGACCTTCACCTTATCTCAGCAGACGGCGCGACCTCCAACGTCAGTAGCGGAGCGCTCGAGATTGCGCGCGCGTCGGTCCACTGGTCGGACGAAATATGGCTAGCGGAGAACGTAGAAAACCAAAAGGCGATTCTTGACGCCACTGGTGCGGCTACTCTTGTGAAGGAGGCTGCGGAGAAAGAGGCCGCTACAGTTACCCAGTTCCACGAACGATGTGATCGATGGGTCGAGCTGGCCCGGTTCTGCGACCTTTACGAGTTGGATGGCAGCCGCCAATTCATGGTGCGGGCATCAGAATGCCTGATGGGATACGGATACCACAAGGACCTATGGGCGATCGACGTTCTCGATGCCGTGAGGGAAGTCCATCAGGCCGGCGCCCGTCCAGCTCTCCCGTTCCTCAAAGACCTCGTACCGATTATCGACGA
This sequence comes from Mesorhizobium sp. M0663, assembly GCF_040320585.1. Taxonomy (NCBI): domain Bacteria; kingdom Pseudomonadati; phylum Pseudomonadota; class Alphaproteobacteria; order Hyphomicrobiales; family Phyllobacteriaceae; genus Mesorhizobium; species Mesorhizobium sp. M0663. The sequence goes on along the minus strand of NZ_JAMYPX010000017.1, from coordinate 58,606 downwards.
GATTACCGAGTTCACCGATGGCGATGAAACGGGCTACGCCCGCTCGGCAATGATAGAGGTTGTGGCGCAAACCTACCCCGATCGACTCCCTCAGTTCTTTCGTCACTATCTCGACAATGACGAGCGGCGATACGCCGATGAGAACTTGCAGCAATTCACGCACGTGCAGGGATTTGAGTCGGAGTTTGAGCGCGCGCTGCCTGAGACGTATCTCGATCATCACACACTATCCCAACTCGAGAAGGAGGCTCAGAGAAGTTCAGTGGCAACATCGATTCATGCCGCTCAAATAGCATTTCTCGGTGGCAAGCCAGAGGACCGGCACGAACGGCGAGGAACAGCCAGGAAAAAGCCGCGCAAGCCGCGCCGGGATCCAACCAGACTGGGATCATCCGATTTTTCGGGGTTGGTAAAAGTCGTATCGGGCAATTTTCCCTACGAGCACCGCAAGGAGTTTATGGGCGACTGGCTTCGGCATTGGACGGATGCCGGCGAAGGCAAGCAGGCACTCGCATCTATCGAGGCCTATTTCGAAGACGGCGGGTCTACATTTCATGCGGACGACATCCTGGATGATGCCTTCCTGGCAAGTCTGCGCATCGAGGGGAAGGCTAAGGCCTATCGCTGGCTCGTAAAAGGCCACACCTGCCGAAGCGGTTGGGCAAGCTACTACCACTCGGAAGAGGAGGTCATGAACCGACTGAAGCTGGCGGCAAAGCACTATGGCGCTAAGTGGCTCGATTACATTCGCGATACCGCCGGACCGGCAAACTGGCGGAGGCGTCGCGAAAGCTTCTCAATCGGCCAGCGGCACTTGGTTCGATTCCTGATCCTCGTGGGTCAGGAGGAAGTAGCTGCCAATGTGACCGAGACGTTTGTTCGGGTCCTGAGGCAGGAGGTCAGTGATCTGCCCTCGTTGGAGGCGCCATGGTTCCAGTGACAACCGACACTTCCGAATCTGCGCTATCGTTGCTTATGGATCGGCTTAGCTGGCCAGTGAAGATGGTTAGGTGGCGGACGGCAAAGGCGATCAGGAGACTTCTGGAACAGGAATCCACGCGGGAGAAGGCGACGCGAGCGCTTCTTGATTGGATGGCTACGCGCGATCTTGAATCGGAAGTTTGCTCAGCGCTCTCGTTGCTGACCGTCGTGAATGAGACCGCAAGACCCAATCTCCGCGACGTTGCTGCCTGTGTGAAACGGCCATCTATCCTGTCGGACATTCTGCTTGAAGTGGCCTATGGCTGGAGCCTGGGAGGATGGGATGAGGGCCTACGCCCCGATGTGCCTGAATATTTCGAGCCGAGCGAATATTTTGAACAGCACAAGACGGCGCATGTGCCGCCAATTCTGCTGAACAGCCTCTCAAAGCTCGAGGCCAAGTCAGGTAAGCCGTTCAAGCGGCAGTGGGCATACGAATGGCACGTGATGCGCGAAGAGACCGGCATTCTGTTTACGCAGTATCCCTACTATTTCGGTGACTTTGCTCTAGCTCGATCTGGAATTCACGGTCAGTTTCTTCAGCGACAGTCGGAACTATACCGATCCGCCTACCTTAGGGTACTTGCATACGCCGTTGCCGCGTGGGATATGCCCGTTCGGTTGGCTACCCAGTACTGCCTTGACGTGCTTCCGGCGGTGCCCCGCTTGTTTGAGGTAGAACCTCAGCCTCGGCCTAAATGGGTGGCCGATTTCCCGGCGAAACTCCACGACCCCAGCGCTGACTTCCAAAAACTTGGACGTGCGCTTGTCAAAGCGGGCGTGTCGAAATCCCGGGTTGCTGTCTCGCTAGACGTTCCCTTGCCAAAAGAGATTGCCGAGTTTGGGGCAGTCTCCGCTACCGCGTACCTCTGTTCGGCGGACTTCGAGCCGGCCGAGGATTTTGACCCCTTCCTGCCCGAGACACTTGTTTTTTCTCATGACGTTGGACTGGGAGACGACATCAGTTTTCGAGACTTCGAGGACGTTCGCGTTGACGGAAAAGTCGGATGGTGCGCTCCTGTGAGCACGCACCTGATACCGATGCCGTCCGGTCTTTGGCACGATGAATACATTGGCGCTGGGATGGCAATACCCGCCGCTTACTGCTTCGACTCGACACCGCGGCTCTCAGCAGACGATCGGGGATTGGCCTTGTTCATCGGCAAGGATGTCGTTGCAACCACCTCATTCTGGCACGATGACTGGACGCCACTTGTGCCCAAAAAGGGTGCGACGCGAGTCGGCGTAGTATCTTGCATCAACCGGCGGCTTCTTAAGAAGACACTTCAACGCTTTGAGGCTCGGCTGGGGTGGTTCGTACGGCTTTCAGCTTTGGAAGGAGAACGCATCTACGGTGATCTCAAGCCTCGCGAACAGCTAACTTTCTTTCTCGACACCAACGAGCTAGGGCCTTAACTGGCTAGCACCCTCACTCGGTGATGCTACTTTCTCAAATTTGATATCCGCCGACCTGGATACGACGACCGCTTGGAGTGGCAAAAGCTGCCATTCAGAACGTAAAAAACTTGGAAGAGCGTGCGCCATAAGTCGCCGCCTTCCAATTTGCAAAATCGAATCTAGCGTCCCACTTTGTCCATAAGCACCCGCAATTCGGGCTGAGGCGCGACCCAGAAAGTTCGAAAAGCTTCCAAGAACCCCAGGCAGACTGGACGCCGCGGCGGACAATGGGGTGCACGGATATCCCGGCGAACATACGCAATGGGGCGGTCAATATCGTCGGCAGAAGAGCGTCCGAAAAGAGCTGTCGGCGGCTCCGTCGTGGGAACGAAAAAAGAAGGGAAGCAGAACTTTCGTGTGCGATTTAGCACACAACATCTGGGAACTAGCTGATTATACTTATATTTCTGCCCCATCCATCATGGAATGGCCGGCTTCCTGTTCGGTGCGGCCCTTTCCTGGCCGAAAGTTCGGCAACGTATTCTGGCTGATCCGTTCGCACCAGTCGCGCGCCGAAATCGGCCTGACGCGAAGCAACCGCGGAAAATATTCGAGCGAGTCCTCGCAGGGCAGGCTGGGTCAGCTGCGTGGCTCGTCGCGGTCGATCAGGATCCGCTCGGCGGCGCCATTGAGATCCTCATATTGGCCGCTCCTCAAGGCCCACAGGAATCCGGCCAGCCCAAGCGCTCCGAGGAACAGGGCCACAGGTATGAGGTAGGCGAGCGTCGTCATGAGGATTGTGCCAGTGCGCCAATGTCGGAGCGCCTGTCATGTCGGGCATTTTGCACCGATGCATTTGACACGAAACCTTGCAGGCGTAGCGCATTGCCGATGACCAGGAGGGACGAGGCGGACATCGCGACCGCCGCGATCAGTGGCGTAACGTGCCCCAGAATGGCGACCGGCACGGCGATGCCATTGTAAACGATCGCGATGGCGATGTTCTGCCGGATCAGCCGTCCGGCCTTCCGCGAAATGTCTAAAGCAAGTGGGACCGCCAGAAGACTTTTACGCAGGAACACGAAACCCGCGGCGTTGCGACCGTGGCCGGAGCGATCGAAACGTGTGCGGCGCCCAATGCAGGCGTGTCGTTGAGCCCATCGCCGACCATCAGCACCTTGTGGCCAGTTCGCGTCAATGCTTCGATGTGTTCGACCTTCCCGGAGGGAAGCAACGCGGGAACGAAGCGCTCGACGCCCAGCGCTTCCGCGACTTCGCCGCAGGCAGCTTCTGTGTCGCCCGACAGCATCTCCACCGACACGCCGGCGCTGTTCAAGAGTTCGAGGGCCGCCTTGGCATCGGCACGCAGCTCATCCTCGAAATCGAAAGTCGCGACAATGACCCCGTCCTTCGTCAGAACGGTTCCGCCATAGCCTTGTTTGCCTTCGCCGCCGGTCCGGGCTTTCCACTCACCCCATCCGCGGCGACCCAGCCGCCAGGTACTGCCCTCGGCGATGGCTTCGATGCCGAAGCCCGGATGCTCGCCGACGGACGCGAGTTTCGGCTGGCCGGCAAAGGCTGTATTGCCAGCGATTGCCTTCGAAAAGGGATGGCGGGAATGCGCTGCCATCTCGGCCGCCATAGCGAGCATCGTCGCATCGATGGACGGCGCATTGATCAGCCTGGGCAGTCCGAGCGTAAGCGTGCCGGTTTTGTCGAACAATGCCGTGTCGATCCCCGCCAGGCGCTCCATGGCGGAGCCGTCCCTGATCATGACGCCGCTTTCAAACAGCCGCCGCGCAGCGACCACCTGCACGATCGGCACGGCGAGACCGAGCGCACACGGGCATGTAATGATCAAAACGGCGATCGCGATTGTTATTGCCCGGTGCCAGTCGCCGGTCGCCGCCATCCAGCCGAGGAACGTCACAAAGGCGGTGAGGTGGACCACGGGGGCGTAGAGCGCGGAGACGCGATCGGCGATCCTGCGATGGCGGGCGCGGCCGCCCTCTGCCGCTTCCATCAGTCGAATCATTTCGGCCAGGAAGGATTCCTTCGCGGCGGCCGTCGCCTCGATGGTCAGCGGACCGGTGAGATTGAGTGTACCGGCCTGGACCTGCGCCCCCGGGCCCACCGTTCTGGGCGTGCTTTCCCCGGAAACCAGGGAACAGTCGAGATCCGACGCCCCGCCAATGATCCTGCCGTCGATGGGCACCCTCTCGCCAGCCGCGATCAAGAGCTCCATTCCCGGTTCGATCTCGCCAACCGGCAAGTAGTCGCGCGAACCATCCTCGCGCAGCACCATGGCGCCGCGCGCCGCCAGCCGAGCCAGTCCGTTTACGGCCGTCCGTGCCCGTTCCCGCATCACGTGATCCAGCGTGCGGCCGATCAGCAGAAAGAACAGCAGCGACACCGACGCGTCGAAATAAGCATGGTCGCCATGGTTGATCGTCTCGTAGAGGCTCATGGCGTAAGCGAGCGATACCCCGACCGCGATCGGCACGTCCATGTTCATGCGGCTGTGGCGCAGCGCATTCCAGGCCGAGCGAAAATAGATGCCGCCGGCGAAAGCGAGCACAGGAATGGCAATCAAGGCCGAGACCCAATGGAACAGGTCGCGGGTCGCGCCTTGCGCGCCGGACCAGACGGAGACTGATAGCAGCATGATGTTGCCCGCCGCAAAGCCGGCGACCGCGACGGCGCGGATCAGTTCCGAGAGCGTCTTGTCCTTCCCGTCAGCCTCGGGATCGAACAGGTGCGCGCCATAGCCCAGCCGTCCAAGTGTGGCGACGAATGGCGGAACCTCCTCGCCGCGCCACCGGACCGAAACACGTTTCGTCGAAAGATTGACACGAGCGCCTTCGACGCGATCCAGCTTGCCGATCGCCGTCTCGATCGTCTGGATGCAGGCGGCACAATGCACAGCCGGCACCGAGAGGTCGGTCTGGCGAAGATTTTCGCCGATCGAGCGGCTCGCCAGTCTGATTTCCTGCCAGAAGGCAGGATCAGTGTGACCTTTTCCAGGTCCAATGCCATTTCGGCGCCTGGCGCGCAGCAGCTCATTGCAGCGCCCCGTGGGAAATCATGATCCGGCGAAGGTCGCGATAGGGTTTCGCAATGCTCGCATCGGCGTCGATTTCGACGATCCAGACGCCATCCTTGGGAATGTGGTGCGCGGCGAATATCTGACCGGAGGCAGCGGCAAGAGTGACGGATTTGTCCTCGGCCTCGTAGGCGGGATGACGAAACAGCACCTTGACGCCACGCAAGGCAACCGGCTTGCCGTCAGCATCGGTGAGACTGTAGCGGACCTCACCGCCTGCGATGGTCAGTTTGCCAGTCCAGCCGAGGGCTGCCTGAGTTCGCCCTTGCTCGGCCTTTTTGTTGAATTGCTGGCTCGCCACATAGGTGTTTTCGACGACAAGGCCGGTCCAGCTCGTGTTGGCGAGCGTCGCCATGGTCAGATTGACCGCTATGACCACGCCGAAGAAGCCAAGGACGGTGAACAGCATATGCCTGCCGGTGAATTCGCGGGATTGTCGCGAGGTGTCGCTCATCTGGCGATCTCCGGTGCGTTGAAAGTGGCCGTGTATTCGTCCGACTCGAACGTTGCCTTGTTTTCGACCCGGAACTTGAAGCTTTGCGCTGCACCCCGAACCTGATCTGCCGGCTGACGCACGAAAACCTTGAGCATCTTCAGCCGGTCGGGTTCGACCGGGATGGCGAAGGAGCGATCCGCCGGCAGGTCGATGCCGACAACGCTCATTTCGGCTCCATGCAGGCCCTGCATCGTGACAATGATCGTTCTTGGTTCGGGGATCATGTTGAGCAGCTTGACGATGTAGCCGTTGCGGATCGAACCGTCGGACAGCGTCACGAACTGCGGGTTGCGATCGTGCAGGACATTCAATTCGAGCCGTTCGCGGGTCAGCAGCGAATAGAGCAGCGCGAGACCGACCGCCGACCAGGCGCCCATGTAGACGAAGGTGCGCGGTCGAAAGATCTTGCGGATATGGAAACGGACCACCTTGTCGGAGAACAGGCCGTCAGCGCTCCTGACCAGTGACGGGTTGACTGAACCGGAGCCGCCCGGGGTCGCCAACATCATGTTGGCGTTGTAGTCGGCCAGCGTCGCATAGGAAATCAGTCCGCGCTCCCTGCCGAGCTTGTCCATGATACCGTCACAGGTATCGATGCAGAGCGCGCAGGTGATGCATTCAAGCTGCTGGCCATCACGAATGTCGATCCCCATCGGGCACACCGCGACACAGGCATTGCAGTCGACGCAGTCGCCGACGGGCTGCCCGGCGGCAAGGACCCTCTTGGCGTGACGCGAGCGCGGTTCGCCGCGCCAGTCATTATAGGTGACGGTGAGGGAATTCTCGTCGAGCATGGCCGCCTGGATGCGCGGCCATGGGCACATGTAGGTGCAGACCTGCTCGCGCATCAGCCCGCCGAACGTATAGGTCGTCGCCGTCAGCACGGACACGGTGATGTAGGCGACGGGGGCGGCGGTGCCGGTGAAGAGTTCCCCAAGCAGCGTCGGCGCATCGGCGAAATAGAAAATCCAGGCGCCGCCGGTCAGCACCCCTATGACCAGCCAAATGGCGTGTTTCGATGTTCGCAGCACGAGTTTGCGCGCAGTCCAGGGACCGGCATCGAGCTTGATGCGCGCGTTGCGGTCGCCCTCGATGGCTCGCTCGACGACCAGAAACAGATCGACCCACACGGTCTGCGGGCACGTATAGCCGCACCAGGCCCGGCCGACGGTGGATGTGATCAGGAAAAGGCCGACACCGGCCATGACCAGCAGGCCGGCGACGTAGTAGAATTCCTGCGGCCATATCTCGATGAAGAAGAAGTAGAAGCGGCGGTTGGCAAGATCGACCAGCACGGCCTGGTCAGGGGCAAATGGCCCGCGATCCCACCGCAGCCAGGGGGTCAGGTAGTAGATCCCCAGCGTGATTGCCATCACCGACCACTTGAAGCGGCGGAAACTGCCAGAGGCCCGGTTCGGGAAGATCTTCTTGCGTCCGGCATAGAGCGGCTGACGGGTCTTGGCGGAGTTGACCGCATCGGCTTCGAGCCGTTCTATTTGCGTGTTATCGAGCACGAGAAGCTCCAGTCACCAGCGACGATTTCGCCGGAAGCCCGACCCATCGGTTTCTGGATGATGCCGAGGCCCGGCTCGCGCCGGGCCTCGTCGCTTGGCGGTTGGGGGGAGGACGAGAATAGGCTTGCGTTCCTATTCTCCGCCGCCAAGCGAATGGACATAGACCGCGAGTTCCTTGACCTTGATCTCGCCGAGACGCCCGATCCAGGCCGGCATGACGCCATGCCTCGGGGCGCGGACCTGCGCGGCGATGGCTGTTTCGCCAGACCCGTAAAGCCAGATCGCGTCGGTCAGGTCGGGTGCGCCGAGCTCCCTGTTGCCCTTTGCATTCTCACCATGACAGGCCGCACAATTCTCGGCGAAAACATTGGCGCCGAGTTCGATCAGGCTTGTGTCCTGAACAGGATCGGAGAGGCTTGCGACATAGGCGCCGACCTGCTTGATCTGATCCGTCGTGATGATGTCGCCAAAAGCAGGCATTTCCGACAGGCGCGTATCCGGGTCTGATGCGAAGCGGATGCCGTGCGCAATCGTCTGCTGGATCTGTTCGGCGTTGCCACCCCACAGCCAATCGTCGTCGTTTAGGTTGGGAAAACCCTTGGACCCTTGAGCGCCCGAGCCATGGCACTGCACGCAATTGACCTTGAACGCGGCGCCACCTGCGGCGACGGCGAATTCGCGTAGTGTATCGTCGGCAGTAATCTCGGAGACGGTCTTCGCCTGAATGGCAGCGACATATTTGCCTTTGGCCACTTCGGCCGCCGCCAGTTCATTCTTGACATCTTTGCGGCTCGAATACCCCAGCACACCCCTGGTCGCGGAAGTCAGCATCGGCCATGCCGGATAGACGACGGTGTAGCCGATCGCCCAGGCAATGGTGATGTAGAAGGTGATGACCCACCAGCGCGGAAGCGGGTTGTTGAGTTCCTTGATGCCGTCCCACTCATGGCCGGTCGTCGAGATGCCCGAAACCTCGTCGATATGCTCGCTGCCCATGATCAGTCGTCCTTGAGAGGAATGTGAGCGGCTCTCTCGGCTTGCCTTCGGCTGCCGGGACGAAGTGCAAAGGCAACGCATCCGAGGAAGAAAAGCGCCATGGCGACCAGACCCCAGCTGTCGGCAAACTCCCGCATCAAATTGTAATCCATGGATAAAACTCCTCAGCGGTAGCCGGCGGCTTCGTCGTAGTTCTTGAAATCGACCAGCGTGCCGAGCATCTGCAAATAGGCGACGAGGGCGTCCATTTCGGTGACCTGTTGCGGGTTGCCGTCGAAGTCGCCGATCTTGGCTTTGGGGTAGCGGGCTTCGAGGCCGGATGTGTCGGCGTTGGGATCAGCCTGCGCCATCAAGTCGGCGCTGGCGTGTGCGATCATGTCGTCGCCGTAGGGGACACCGACACGGCTGTTGGCGACCAGATGCGTCGAGAAATCCTTCACCTCGATGGGCATGTCCTTCAGGAACGCGTAGCTCGGCATGATCGATTCCGGCACCACCGAACGCGGCTCGGTGAGATGCTGGACGTGCCATCCGTTCGAGTAGCGGTCGCCGACCCGGGCGAGATCCGGCCCGGTGCGCTTCGAGCCCCACTGGAACGGGTGGTCGTACATCGACTCGGCCGCCAGGCTGTAATGCCCATAGCGCTCGACCTCGTCACGGAACGGCCGGATCATCTGGCTGTGGCAGAGGTAGCAGCCCTCGCGCACATAGATGTTGCGCCCCACCAGTTCGAGTGGCGAGTAAGGGCGCATGCCTTCAACCTTCTCGATCGTGTTGTCGAGATAGAAGAGCGGTGCGATCTCGACGATGCCGCCGATTGTTACGACCAGCAGGGACCCGAGGAGAAGAAGTGTGGCGTTCTTCTCGATGACCGCGTGTCTCTCCATCAGGCCCATTTTCTGGCTCCTGATCGCACAGGCTGGAGGGCGGGGATGGAGCGCGGCATCGGATCCTCCTCGCGCCGGTAGCCGAGGATGGTCATGGCGATGTTCCAGGCCATGATGAGGGCGCCCGACAGATACATCGCGCCGCCGATGGCACGCATGATGTAGTAGGGATGCATGGCGGCGACGGTTTCGGCGAAGGAGTAGACCAGGAAGCCCTGCTCGTTGTATTCGCGCCACATAAGGCCCTGCATGACGCCGGAGACCCACATCACCGCAGCGTAAACGACGATCCCAAGCGTCGCCAGCCAGAAGTGCCAGTTGACGAGCCGCAGCGAATAAAGCCGGTCGCGGTTCCATAACTTCGGGACCATGAAATAGATCGCGCCGAACGAGATCATGCCGACCCATCCGAGCGCGCCCGAATGGACGTGACCGATGGTCCAGTCGGTGTAGTGCGAGAGCGAGTTGACGGCCTTGATTGACATCATCGGGCCTTCGAAGGTCGACATTCCGTAGAAGGCGATGGCCATGACCATCATACGGATGATCGGGTCGGTGCGCAGCTTGTCCCAGGCGCCCGAGAGCGTCATCAGGCCGTTTATCATGCCGCCCCATGACGGCATCCACAGCATGATCGAGAACACCATGCCGAGCGTCTGGGCCCAGTCCGGCAGGGCGGTGTAGTGGAGGTGGTGCGGACCGGCCCAGATGTAGAGAAAGATCAAAGCCCAGAAGTGGATGATCGACAGCCGGTAGGAATAGACCGGTCGGTTGGCCTGCTTGGGCACGAAATAATACATCATCCCGAGGAAGCCGGCGGTGAGGAAGAAGCCGACGGCATTGTGGCCGTACCACCATTGCGTCAGGGCGTCCTGTACGCCGGAGAAGGCTGAATAGCTCTTGGAGCCCAGGAAGGAGACCGGCACCGACAGGTTGTTGATCACATGCAACATCGCGATGGTCACGATGAAGGAGAGGTAAAACCAGTTGGCGACGTAGATGTGCGGCTCCTTGCGCTTCAGGATCGTGCCGAGGAACAGGATGAGATAGGCGACCCAGACGATGGTCAGCCAGATGTCCACATACCATTCGGGCTCGGCATATTCGCGGCTCTCGGTGATGCCGAGCAGGTAGCCGGTCGCGGCCATGACGATGAAGAGCTGGTAGCCCCAGAACACGAACCAGGCGAGATCGCCGCCGAACAGCCTGGCACGACAGGTCCGCTGCACGACATAAAGTGACGTGCAGATGAGTGCATTGCCGCCGAAGGCAAAAACCACGCCGGAAGTATGCAAAGGCCGCAGTCGGCCGAAATTGAACCAGGGCTGGATGTTGAGATCGGGGTAGGCGAGCTGCAGGGCGATGACCACGCCGACCAGCATGCCGACGACGCCCCAGAACATGGTGGCGATGGCACCGTAGCGGATCGGCCCATCCATGTAAGCGGCGGGGTCGATCGGAACTGCCGGCTTGAACTCCGTGTTGCGCAACAGAATCGCAGTGAAGCCAGCCACGGCGAAGAACAAAACCCACATATGCCGGCGAAAAGGTTCATCTACGCCGAAGCCGGCAGCCAGCAGGGCCGCAAACGCAAACAGGCTTAGAAGGACGATCTCTGTGCCGAATTTCATCGCAAGCCCCGATTTCCAATTCCGGCGGGCGCCAAACCGCAGTGCCTTATTGCGCAGCCGTGGCCTGCTCGCCCTGATCCATGTCAGAGCCGCACGATTTTGCTTCGAGCAGCATCGAGTTCGGTGCGATCAGACTGTGGCGATCGAATGTGGAAGCGCAGCACCGGCCGCCACGCTTATGGACAGGCCCGGCGTCCCCAGTCTGGCCGGGTATGGAGGCGATCGCGGGCGTGTGGGAAGCGCGCCTTCTGTGACGCTGGAAAGTAGGCCGATGCCTTGCCGAACGTCGATCGTTTCAATGCCTTGGGACAGCCAGCGCCAGCGTTGCGCTGCCTTCGTGACATTCATGGTTCGGGGGAACGGCGATTTTCCCCTGCGTATGAGGCGTATTGACTTCGGCCGAGTGCGATCCTGCCTGGAACAGCCGGTTGCACGTCGAGCACCTCGAGGATGGATGCTTCGCCGACGAGTTGGCCGAAACGCACCTGGCTCATGCGATCGGATGGAGAGCGGGCTATCGCTATGCGACTTCTTCTAAGCCCAACGCGAGCATGCCCTGCCCCGAACGAAGTAAGTGACGTAGGCCATGCAGCTTCGGTGTCATTCAAAGGGCGGTTGCGCCTCGGCCGCCGCAGCGCCGTTCCAGCCGGCTCATGCTGTCCACGGTGACACGGCGGTTGTTCTCGATCCGAATCACGCCGTCCATTCTCAGGCTGGTCAGCTGACGGCTCACAGTCTCGTTTGTAATTCCAAGGAAATCAGAGATGTCGGCACGCGTCATCGGCAGCTCGAAGCACGCCGACCTAGCCGCCGGGTCAACACTGGAACCGATGTTCCGGGCGATCATGAGGAGAAAGCTCGCCACCTTCTCCGGTGCGGTCTTGCGCCCCAGAGTCACCATCCATTCGCGTGCCTCGTCGAGTTCGTTCAGCGCCTGCTTGAGCAGGCGATGCACAAATTCCGGTGATTCCTTCATCATCCGTTCGATGGCCGCTCTCGGAAACGAGCATAGCGAGACAGCTGTTGCCGCTTCCGCATTGATCGCGCTTTTCATCTTGAAGGGCCGTCCCAGAAAGTCCGGCGCGAACTGGAGACCGACGATCTGCTGGCGGCCGTCCGAAAGGCTCTTCGTGAGCTTCACCACGCCTGAAAGCACGTTTGAATAACAGTCGACCGCCTCGGCGTCGCCGATCAGTTCGACCCCCGGCTCGATATTGTGCCGCGACGACGTCTTGGCGAGCTGAGCCAAATGGTCTGGTTCGAGCGCACCACAGACACCGTGGTGCCGTGCCTCGCAAGACAGGCAAAGAACGGGAATGCCGGAACTATGAATGTCCTGCCGTAATGTCATTCGATTGCTCTACCGGTCCAGTGCGGGCAGGATAGCAATCGACGGTAGAAAAATCCTTGCGGCAGTTTGTCCGTGCTGAAGGTTGATCGAAATCAGGGCTTAGGCTCATCCAAGCATCCACAGTGCCGGCGACGCAAACACGGTGGGACCACGACATGCGACTGGAGCTAGCTGCCAGACTTGGCGAGAACGTCCCGCGCTATACCAGTTATCCGACCGCGCCGCATTTCAATTCAAGCGTCGATGCTGCCGTTTGTCGAGGCTGGCTGCAGGCGCTCGACGACGGCGATGAGATCTCGCTCTATCTGCACATCCCGTATTGCGACAAGCTTTGCTGGTTCTGCGCTTGCCATACCAAGCAGACACGCCACTACGAACCAGTGGCCGCTTATCTGCGCTCGCTGTATGCGGAGATCGCGACTATTGGCGGCCTTGTCACCGGCAAGGGCCGAGTTCGCGCGGTTCATTTCGGCGGCGGTTCGCCGACGATGCTCAAACCGGAAGATATCGTGGCGCTGGGAACCGTCCTGCGCAACAGCTTCACGTTTCTCCCCGGTGCAAAGATCAGCGTCGAAATCGAACCCAATGATATGGACGATGCCCGCCTCGAGGCACTCGCCGAAATCGGCATGACAAGGGCGAGCCTCGGCGTCCAGGATTTCGACCCGAAGGTGCAGACAGCGATCAACCGCGAGCAGAGCTTTCTGCAGACCAAGACGGTTGTTGATGGCGTCCGTTCGCGTGGCGTCGAATCCGTCAATCTCGATCTGCTCTACGGCCTGCCGCATCAGACCAGGGAGAGCGTCGTCTCCACGGTTGCACAGGCACTGACCCTGGAACCGGATCGGATCGCGCTTTTTGGCTACGCCCATGTGCCGTGGTTCAAGAAACATCAGACGATGATCGACGAGGCCTGGTTGCCGGGTCCGGCGGAGCGGTTTGCCCAATCGCAATTGGCAGCGCGGGCGATCATGGACCAGGGATACGAAGCAATCGGGCTCGATCATTTCGCCAAGCCGGGCGATGCGCTGGCGCTTGCGGCCCGCGCCGGGACTTTGCACCGGAACTTCCAAGGCTACACCGAGGACCGCTACGAGACATTGATCGGCCTCGGCCCATCGTCCATCAGCCAGTTTCGGCAAGGCTATGCACAGAACATGCCTTCGACCGCCGAGTATGGGCGCATGGTCGAGAACGGCGGGCTGGCTGCGGTCCGCGGCATTGCGCTTTCCGAAGACGACCGTGTTCGCGGCTGGATCATCGAGCGGCTGATGTGTGACTTCGGCTTCTCGGCGATCGTACTGGTGGAGCGCTTTGGCGAAGCCGGCCAAAGACTTCTCGTCCGAGCGAGTTCCACGGCCCTCCAAGATCCTGCGCGGTTGCTTGAACTTGATGGTGACCGCTTCGTCGTGCCTGCGGAAAGCCGGCCCTTTGTCAGGAGCATCGCGGCAAAGTTCGACAAATATTTCGAAAGTGGAACGGCCAGGCACTCAGCGGCAGTCTGAGCACCGCAGAGGAACGGTCATGGTTCTCAGTCGATCGTGAACCGATTGCGCTACGTTTTTCACTGTTGATCGGCGACCGTCGTGTCGAGACAAGAGAGCGGACCAGACGCGTCTTGGCATAGCGACGATATCGTCCGGTCGTGCCTTCCGGCGCCGTATTCCATTTCGCAGTCCCTGAAGCGCCACGTCGAGTCCGGCCTCTTTTCTGTATCGGAAGCAGTCGACAATCGTCCTGGCCAGATCATGGTTGTCGGCCGACAGCTCCCTTCGGCCTTGCAACAAGAATCCGCAAGGACCGTGCCAGCTGCAGCAGGCGCCGCCGCATCGCACCACCATACTATCCACCCGTGGCTCGCGCTAACCTTTGATTGGTTCGCGCCAGGCCGACGCCCGTCGAAACCGAGCCTCGGCAACAATCCGAATCGTAAGCGGCTGGCCACGCTCTTGGTGCCGGTGGCAGAAGTCCGCAAGCACCCCGGCAGCGCCGTCAAGCGTGGGACAACCCGTCCACCCGAATATCTGCCGGCGCAGTTTCAGTGAAAAGCGGGCCTAGGCTAGACGGCTCTCTTGTTACCCCAGAGCATAACGTGCAGCTGCGGCAGCACACGGGCTTCGAACCACCTGTCGCGGGTCACGCTATCAACCAGCCACTCCATGCGCTTCAATATTCCGTCAAGGTCGACAGGCGCGTCTTCATTTGCGGGGCGTGGCGGCGTGTGATTGCCGGGTTGCAGATAGATCGGAAGTCGCGGAAATCTCGCAGCGGCGTCTTTCGCGTAGGCGTAGTCCCTTTCGTCGAAAACAATGAGCTTGAGCACGACTTGCGGCCTGCCTTGTGCCGCCTGGAGGCACGCCTCGAAAGCGGCCCAATCGGTCGTCATTTGGCTTGACGGCGGCTTTGGGCTGAGGACTAGCACGTCAAGGTCGGCAAACCAGTCCCTGGCCACCGAACCTTGGGTTTCCAGCGCAAAACGGTAACCTTCACCATGGCCTCGCTCGATGAGCGCGGCGAGCGGCTGGATGGCCGGATTGCCGCCTGACAGCGACACCATCAGCGGGCGGCCACCGGAAAGCGCAAGCACGTTTTGCCACACCGCGCCAATGGACATCATCTCCCATTCATGGCGGAATTGATTGTCCACCGCATGCAGGCTGTCGCACCAGGAACAGCGATAGTCACACCCGCCGGTTCTGACGAAGACGGTCGGCAAACCGATGAGCACGCCCTCGCCCTGGATCGTCGGCCCGAAAATCTCACTCACGCGGATTGCGGGATGCGTATCGGTCATGGCCGGTATTCCGCCCAGGTTTTCGGCGTTTCGCTCACCCGCACGGCCGAGGTTTCGGGCAGGCGTGCCTTGCACCATTCATAAAAATGTCTGGCCAGATATTCCGCCGTGACTTGCTCATGTCCCAGCACGTCGTTGAGATGTCGGTGGTCGAAGCTCTCGTCGATGTAGCGTTTGAATGGCGCCAAATCGTGATAGTCGCGCACGAAGCCGTTCTCGTTCAGTCCATTCGCTGAAAGCTCCACTTCAACGATGTAGTTATGCCCGTGCAGGCGCGCGCATTGGTGATCGGGTGGCAACGAGGTGAGCTGATGCGAGGCTGAGAAGTGGAATTCCTTGGTGATGCGGAACATTACGCGGTCCTCCTTCGCAGCGCATCGAGCCAGAAGTCGGAGTCCTCGTAGTCGGTGGGGTCCGGCTGCCCAGAGAGATGAAACGCCTCGCGCCGCTCGACACAGGTCCCGCACCTCCCGCAGTGACGCTCGGCGCCCTTGTAGCAGGACCAGGTCTGCGCAAATGGCGTGCCGTATGCTGCTCCATTCCTAACAATGTCCGCCTTCGTGAGATTCACATAGGGTGCATAAATGCGAATCTTCGCGTAGCCGTCGAGCGCGTGGTCCTGCATCATCTGGAAAGCGTCGATGAAGGCCGGACGGCAGTCGGGATAAATGAAATGATCCCCACCATGCACGGCCGTCGCCACCGCGTCAGCGTCGTGCGCTGCGGCGAAGCCGAAGGCAATGGCCAACATGATGGCGTTCCGGTTCGGCACCACCGTGACCTTCATCGTGTCTTCGGCGTAGTGCCCGTCGGGCACGTCCACATTATCGGTCAGCGCGGAGCCGGAAAGGCCGCCGCCGATCTCGTGGATGTCGATGATGCGGTGCGGGACGCTCAGTCGCTCCGCACAAAGGGCGGCGAAGCCCAATTCCTTCCTATGCCGTTGGCCGTAATCGAAAGATAAGAGGCCGGCGAGTTCGTGCTCCGCTGCCACCTTGTGAGCAAGGGCGACGGAGTCCAATCCGCCGGAGCAGACGACGAGAGTCTTCATTGTTGGGTCCTTGTTTTAACCGGGTAGGCTGCGACCGGAGATTTCTCTGCGCTCCCAGTACTTCAGGAAATCCATTTTGTGAAGTGAACGGGGGACGAGTTTCATGCGCTGACGTGCCGCTGTGTGCAAGGCGCCCTCGCGGTGAGCCTGCAAGGAACACGGACTAGCGAAACGTCACGCTTCAGCGGAATGCTCAAAGGCGAGCGCACCGGAATATGCTCTGCAGGAGGTCCGGACCTTCGTAAACAAAGTTCTCGACGATCAAGCGCCCGGCGGTCCCGAGCTTCGAGGGACGCCACCGCGAGGGTTTCAGGTACAAGACGGCCCGAGGATGGGCTTGCCGCAAGAGAACGGACTTACCAGTGGGATGTTCAGCGACGCCGATGCAGATGTCTGGAATGATCACGACATCAATTGTCGCGGCAACTTTGGCTGGCCTGCTCCTCGGGTTCCGTAGATCCAGCGCATTCCGCTTCAGGATCGGTTCGAACCGGAGCACGCCCTCGGTCAATGGACTGACCGGCAAACCCTGAATGATCGGTCGTGAGCCGACATCTGTGAACAAGCGGTGTGGTCGATTGCTATCACCCATGTGTTGCGCGCAGGTACCTTATGGCAGTGGATGAACTGGATTTGATGGTTTTACGGCTGGCGGTCGAAAGCGTCCGCTCGCTCTCCTTAAGCTTCGCTGAAAAGGCCGCCGAGGTAGCCACCAGGAGCCGCGGCATCCTGCTTTTCGACGTGCGGGTCGACGGTGACGCGGAGGTCCAGCGGGTCGCAGCCATCCGATATCAGGGCGACCAGATCGGCGTGCTGGCGTTGGACAGACAGGGTCTTGTTACCCACCAGTGCATCGTCAACGGTACGTTCTCACATTTCACTACGCCCTTGGAGAACTGGCACAGCATGCCCCTGTCGATGCAGGCCAAGATCGATGCCAACGGCCATGCCAGTCTCTTCCTAGGGGCCTTGCGAAATGCCGGACATTTGCTGGGCAGCTAGCATTTGGCTAGAATGCATCTGTGAATTTTTGCATGCGCATCGCTGCCGCGGCGGTCGCGGCAAAGCGATCGCCGCGATGATGGCGATCAACGCGCGGGCGTTGCATCGATGCGCGATCGTTTAGACAGAGGTCTCCGCCTGGCATCGAGCAACATGCACGGAGGACGCAAAGCGCAAATGCATCAAGTATTTGAAGGGACGAGCCCCTCGCGCAAATGGAGCTTGCGCTGCCGTTGTCATTCCATCGTGCCGCCGAACTCGGGGGCGTGACGATCGACCACGACGGCCTATTTTTTGCAAAGCCGAATGTCCCGATTCCGAAGCCACGAAAAAACTCCGATCACAGCGAAGAATAGTAACAACACGGGCGACGCAAGCCGCCTTGCCGTAGCAGGGGAGGTGCTTGCGGTGCTCTCACCGACACGAGATCGCAAATGGCACATGGGTGAGCACCAGAACTGGCGACACCCATGGTGATCGGCTTGACTCGCTGGAGGAAGCACAAGGCTCAGCGGGCAGAGGCGCAAGCGACGGTCGGACACTGGCTGGCTGCTCGGGATCTGATCGAGGCGTAGTCGGACAAGGAAGCGTAGTGCCCTACCTCGATGTTCCTAGAAGCGCGCCGGCAGCCTGGCGGGGGGGCTTGGGGTTAGACTGCCGGCGCACGCCACTCATGAAGAGCGGCCCCTTTTTGCTGTTCCGACACCCATAGTCAACCCGGCAGCGTCTGGATGCCCGCTGTGCTCTTTTCAGAGCGGCGCGCGATGCCGGCCATGTCGGCCGATCCTGCCTAGTCCAGGATGGGGGGCCACTCTCGTCGGCCGAGTTGATGCTCCAGCCAGTATCGCCTTGCCGACCAGCATGAGTTCGCTGTTAGCAATCCATCGTCGCGAGCCGATGCTATCGTGCACGTGTCGCAGCACTCCGGGCGGCTATATCGCCTAAGACAGCATGACGAAGCGTTCCAACTTCCTGTTCGGCGAGCCCGTGTGCAGTTCCATCGGACAGTGGACGAGAATTCTCTTGGCGGTACTGCGCCAGAAGGCATTCGCGTCCAACGGAATCAAGCGACGACTATCAGCCGCAAACTTCACATCACAAGAGCGGTCTTCCACCCATTGCAGATTATCCGACTGATCAGGCGGCGTCCGATATGTCCGCCTCTGCCTCAAGAATTCCCACAGGTATGGACAGCGATCTTGCTATCCGATCCCGATAGCCCTTGTTGTACCTCACACCCCGCTCGATGTTTTGGATTTCCTCAGCGGCAAGCCCGCACGCCACCGCGAGGTCCTCGATTGAATACCCAAGGTGCTCACGATAAGCGCGGATGATGTGGGTCCCCTGCGACATAGCCGTCAAGACTGGCTCGGGAATGCGCGAATCCTTCATAAACATCTCCAAGAAGATGGGAGCGCCTGACAAATCGGGAGATTTCCTCCCCGACCCTGGCGCACACCCAGCAAATCAAAAAAATGGACGTCCATTCGGCCGGACCGGCCTCATCCATGGAATGGGCCACTTGAAATTGGCAGCCGGGTCGGAATATGGCGGCTCACCTGCTTCTGATCAAGTTCTAAGAACCTGCCCACCCTGAGATGGCCTGATCGGCTGTAGCGCATTCGACCTGCGATCCTACACGACTCACTCTCGCCGATGGCTTTCTTGAACAGCAACTCGAACTCCCCCTGACGCCTCCAGTGGCTATTCGCGGCACCGTCCACCCAGCCTCGCGGACGCTGATACCTTCGACCAATTTCCACCGCCGATGCAGCGAAAGACGCGCTTGTGCTTGAATCACACATCGATCAACGCTGTTAACGAAATTTTTTAAGCCGCCGATGCTTGTTCGGAGACCGAAAGGATGGGGCGCCCGAGGGCGCTTTTGTGCTGACGTCGGCTTGAGCAAGCTCGATCCGGCTGCCCTGTGCAATCGCCCGACCGGCCGAAAAAAGGATGGCGATTGTCATGATGCGGCGACGGCGAGTTTCCCGAAATTGCAGCAAACAATGGTCATCTGGTTCATCCGGGCTTCGGATCCAGACAGGGGGTAGCGCTTTCGATGGACGAGCATCGCCACCTATAAAGGTTCGCAATCATTCGACCGTGACCGATTTTGCGAGATTGCGCGGCTGGTCTACATCTGTGCCCATGAAGAGCGCCGTGTGGTAGGCAAGAAGCTGTATCGGCAGCGAGAAGATCATCGGCGCGATAATCTCGTCGACAGCCGGCAGCACGAGCGTGTGCATAGTGTCGAGTTTCGATGCGGCTGCCCCTTTTTCATCGGTGATGAGGATAATCCGCCCTCCACGGGCAGCCACTTCCTGCATGTTGGAGACGGTCTTGTCGAAAAAGCGATCATGGGGCGCGATGACGATCACTGGCATGTTGTCGTCTATCAATGCGATCGGACCGTGCTTCAATTCACCCGCCGCATAGCCCTCGGCATGGATGTAGGAAATCTCCTTGAGCTTCAGCGCACCTTCCATCGCTAGCGGGAAACTGGTGCCACGGCCGAGATACAGGACGTCACGACACTTTGACAGTTCGCGCGACAGGAACTCGATCTCCGGCTGGATGCTGTTGAGTACCTGGCCCATGACGCGCGGCACTTCGGCGAGGCTCCTGACGAGCGCCTGCAGCTCGTCTTCGGTTACGGTCCCGCGGGCTCTGGCGGCGCCGATGGCGAGTGCGGCTAGAACGGCAAGCTGGCAGGTAAACGCCTTGGTGGAGGCGACGCCGATCTCCGGTCCGGCAAGGATCGGGAAGACCGCATCGGCCTCCCGAGCGATGGTCGATTCGCAGGCATTGACGATAGCGCCAATTTTCAGCCCACGCTCCTTGCAGTACCTCAACGATGCGAGCGTATCGGCGGTTTCGCCGGACTGCGAAATGAAAAGAGCCGCCGACTGCGGCGACAACGGGATCTCGCGGTAACGGAATTCGGACGCAACGTCGATTTCAACCGTCAGGCGCGCGTAGCGCTCGAACCAGTATTTTCCGATCAGTCCGGCGAGATAGGCGGTCCCGCAGGCCGAGATCGCCAAGCTCGGGATCCTGGCGAAATCGATGCCAGAAACCATGTCGGCGCGATTCTCTATGATGTTGCTATAGTGACGGAGAGCATGGGCGATGACTTCGGGCTGCTCGCAGATTTCCTTCTCCATGAAGTGGCGATGATTGCCCTTGCTGGCCAGATCGGCCGCGGCCGTGGAGGTATGGCGCGGACGCTCGACGGGGTGGCCGTCGAAATCGAAGATATGGGCGCCCGAATTGCCGACAACGGCCCAGTCGCCCTCGATGAGATAGGTAATTTCATTGGTGAAGGGAGCGAGCGCGATCGCGTCGGAGCCCAGGAACATCTCGCCGTCGCCGTGACCGATCGCCAGCGGTGGTCCGTTGCGCGCCGCCATGATGGTCGACGGATCATCTTCGAAGAGGACGGCAAGCGCATAGGCGCCCCTGACGCGTTTCAGCATGGCACGCATCGCCTCTTGCCGCCTCATGCCCTCCCGGCGGTGTCTTGCCAAGAGATGCGCGACGACCTCGGTGTCGGTGTCGGTCTGGAACTCGGCGCCAGCCGCCGCCAATTCGTCCTTCAGCTCGGTGAAATTCTCGATGATCCCGTTATGGACGACGGCGACACCGTCGGTAAAGTGCGGGTGCGCATTGCGTTCCGTCGAGGCCCCATGGGTTGCCCAACGCGTATGGCCGATGCCGATGTTGCCGCTCAGCGGCTCTTCCTTCAGTCTCCTCTCGAGATTGACGAGCTTGCCCTCGGCGCGCCGGCGGTGCAAGGCACCTTCGGTGATCGTCGCAACGCCGGCGGAATCATAGCCGCGATATTCCAAACGCTTCAATGCGTCGACCAACCGATCCGACACCGGCTGTTGCCCAACGATGCCAACAATCCCGCACATGTTCGTCTTCCCATTGTTGCCGGCAGCTTCAGCCCACGCGAGACGGATACCCATCCGGCCGCTTTCATTGGGGACCTTGTAGTAGTATTCGGTAATATTGGTACAATTGATTGTAGGGATAACTATCATCCAGCCCATGGATGAGCCCCTGATCTAAACTTCTCGTTGCGCCTGACGCCCTCATGACCGAACGCAAGCCCACACCCCGCGGCACGAAGGAACAATCGGCCATGCGCGACCATCCCGGCTACGCACCTGACACGAAGCGCCGCCGCTCGTGATCACGCGGTGATCGGCATGATCACAAGCACTGTAGTTAGGCAGCATCAGCGACGCATGATCGGCATCATCATCATCGGCAGCGTCGGCGCCGTCGGCATGATTCACGTGTTCGTCACGTTGATCATAATCATCGTCGCCGCCGATCCAGTTTCTGATTGCCTGCCGCTGTTGACGCGGCTTTCGCCGGTAGAGCTTAGCCCGCGATGGCCTATCAATACGCTGTTAGTCGGCATGGCCGAAACCGAGAGTCAGGCGGCGCACGCCACAGAGCACGTTCAGCGACCGTTTCACTCAGCGCCGGCTTTCTTGGGGTTCGTAACGGTCAACAGGATTCTCGGGGCATGAATGCACTATCACGAAAGCGTTGGTTCTCAGTGCTTCGTCCGTCTTACTCAAACCCGATTCCCGCAGCGGAAGAACTAGCCGCCTTGATGCACGGCGATAAGCTTTTGACGGCCTGAAGCGACGTTGTGGTCGCCGTTGCGGTGCTTTTCCACGCGCCTCGTCAGGCGCCGGGATTGCTCCGTCGTGATGGCAGGCGGGGGTTTGCAGGTTGCGGTCGACGGGTTCGTTTCGGGGCGTCTGCCCCCATCGTTATGTCGCGAGTTGGGGGATGCGATCGAGGACGATGCGCAGGATGCGCTGGTCGGGGCACGATGTCGGCAGGTGCAGGCGGATTTGCGATTTCATCTCGACCACCCGCGCAGCGATTTTGATGAGGCGCAATCGCAGCGTGTCGAATTGGGCGACGGCAAAGCTCGAGCGCCTCGGCATCGCGGCCCCCAAGCCCCACATCAACCAGTAAGCACCGGCATGCAGGAATAGCCGGAACTGGTTGGCCGTCGCTCTGGTGCAGGATGTGCGGTCGGCGGCAAGATGCGTCTTCCACGACTTGATGTGGTTCTCGGCCGCGCCGCGCCGGCAGTAGACATCCTCGTAGAGCGCCTTGGCCTTCCACCGGCAAGGTTGGTGACGACGAAGCGGATATCGCCACCTTGGGCGCCGACCTCGACCCGCGCGATGATGCGCCCGACGCGGCTCCAACTAGCGGCGCCGTCAACGAACTCCTTGAACCTGCGGACCTTGCCTGTCTTACGCTTCGAAGCGCGCCGTCGTGCTGGCCTCCAGATCCGCGACATGCTTGCGCAGGGTCGTGGTGGGCGCGAGGCCAAAGATGAAGTCGACGTCGTTGGCGCGGCACCAGTCGATGACCTGCGGGTTGCAATAATGGCTATCGCCGCGGAGCAGGATTCGAATGTTCGGCCAGTTGATCCGGATCGCCCGCACCAGACGGCGCAGGTGGGGGCGGATCTCAGCCCCACTCGGCCGCTTGGCCGGTCGCAGGATCGCGCTGACGAACCGTCCCGCACCATCGAACACGACGATCGGCTGGAAGCCGTACTCGTCATGGTGGGCATTGAACAGGCGAAGCTGTTGGCCTCCGTGCACAGCGTCGAAGGTATCGTCAATGTCGAGTACGATCCGCTTCGGCACCTGCCGGAACGAGGCGCAATAGAGATCGACCATCGCCCGTCCCATCGCGACCAGCTCCCGCACGCCGGGTAGGTTCTCCAGCCGGCACAGCGTCGATTGCGACGCCAGATCCCGACCCGACGGCAGCGCATCCTGGGCCATCTTGAAGACCGGATCGCGGCGCAGCCGGTTGGCGTCGTTGCCGTCCTCGTAGCCGGCGGCGATCATCTTCATGCGAAAGCCGATCATGTCCGCCAGGCTGTAGACGACTTGGTCCGGGCAGCGCGGATCGTCGATGCAACGCGCCAGACGCGGCCACCCGCAACCGCTTTTCCACCTCGGCCAAGGCCAGAACGCCGCTGTTGGACGACAGCATGCCGCCGTCGAAACGGGCGACGACGGACTTGCCGCCGACTGATGACAAACCGCTCAGCGGCAGCGCAAGATCGTTCATGGTAGGTGTGGTCTCCGGGAAATGGTTCGGATCGGCTTAAGCAACCAAATCCTACGTCATTTCAACGGCTTGCGCCACATCCACCAACCCCCATGAATTTGGTTAGGTTGATGCGGCGTGCCGCCGCCGTGAGGCCGCGCTCGCTCAGCAGCGCGTCGAGAACGACGAGAAGATTCAGATCGAGCCCTTGAAACGCATGTCTTAGCTATCCATAGCGTGGATGCATTTGATTGGAACAAACGATTTTACCAATTTTCCGGAATGTCGCATGGACTTGGCAGGACCTAACGTGCGCCGATCACTGCCTCTATCGCGTGGCGAGTCCCTTGAGAAGAGCCCGAAAGAGGAAATCTGTCGCGTGCGGTGGAGATTGTACTGGGAATGAGAGGCAGCGCTCCGATCATGTCGAACTCTCCGACGAATGGTGGACCGGTACAATAGTTGATCGCAATGGTCCGGAGCTATGAAACATCTCGATTACATATGAGGTGCCGAGTGAATACGCTGACAGCACCCACCGTCGCAGCGTTTAGCTGACGTTTGACGACGGTTCCTATCCATTTACACGCAGATTCTTGATGTGCTGGCGCAAAAGCGGGAGGCCGGCGACTTTTCTTCCTGACGCCGCAGAAGCCGGAACTCGTCCGGTTCCTATGGGCATTGGGCTTGGTCGGTCGCACAGGCTCTATGAGGGGCAATTTTGGCAACGCGACGCGACTCGGGTTTTGAACGACGCCGAAAACGCAAGCTGGAAAGGAACAAGATGGCAGATCAACTCGCCAACGAAATAATGGCCATGATCAAGAAGCGCGCCGCGTCGGAGGGCGGCATAGCGCCTGCCACGGGCGGCGAGATAACGGCTGCCACGGGACTGACTTCGCTCGGTATCGATTCACTGGGATTGGCGGACGTTCTCTGGGACCTGGAGCAGGCCTACGGCATCGAGATCGAGATGAATACGGCCGAGGCATGGTCGGATCTCCAGAATGTTGGGGACATGGTGGAAGCCGTGCGCAGCTTGCTCGCTAAGGGGGTGTGAATGGACAGGCGCGTCGTGATTACTGGGATTGGCGGGATTTGCGGGCTTGGGACCAACGCCGCCGCCATTTGGAGAGAGATGCGAGAAGGCCGCTCCGCCATCGGCCCAATCGTCAACTCCGAGCTCCATGAATTGAGGGTCAGGATCGGTGCCGAGATCAAGGCGCTGCCGGAGCATGACATCGACGGCAAGCAACTCATCTCCATGGACCGCTTCAGCCTGCTCGCTGTGCTTGCGGCGCGCGAAGCCATGCGTCAGGCCGGACTTTCCTCCAAAGAGGGAAATAGCTATCGCTTCGGTGCGACGGTGGGCGTTGGCGGCTGCGGGTGGGATGCGATCGAGCAAACCTACCGCGCCATCCTTCTGGGCGGTAAGCGTGCCGCTCTCTTGACTGTACCCAAGGCGATGCCGGGTGCCGCTGCCGGCCAGGTCAGCATGAGTCTCGGCCTGCGCGGGCCGGTCTTCGGCGTCACGTCCGCCTGTTCCTCGGCAAACCATGCGATTGCCTGCGCGGTGGACCAGATCAGGCTCGGCCGGGCCGACGTGATGCTTGCCGGCGGCAGCGAAGCGCCGCTCATATGGGGTGTGCTGAAGGCATGGGAAGCGATCCGCGTGCTTTCGCCCGATACTTGCCGGCCATTCTCGGCCGATCGCCAGGGCCTGTCGCTTGGTGAAGGCGCCGGCATGGCGGTGCTGGAAAGCTACGAGCATGCCCTGGCTCGGGGCGCCGCCATCCTTGCCGAAATTGCCGGTGCCGGCCTTTCCGCCGATGCGTCCGACATCGTCGCGCCGACTGTCGAGGGGCCGGAGGCAGCAATGCGGGCCTGCCTTGCCGATGCCAGGCTGGACGCCGAGGATGTCGACTATCTCAACGCGCACGGCACCGGCACCAAGGCCAACGACCAGATCGAGACGGCGGCGATCAAGCGCGTCTTCGGTCAGCACGCCTTCTCAATGTCCATTTCTTCTACCAAGTCCATGCACGCGCATTGCCTCGGCGCGTCCGGCGCGCTCGAGTTGATCGCCTGCGTGATGGCTATCCGCGAGAGCGTCGTGCCGCCGACTGCCAATTATCGTGAGCTGGACCCCGATTGCGATCTCGACGTCACGCCCAATGTGGCACGCGAGCGCAAGGTGCGCGTGGCACTGAGCAACTCCTTCGCCTTTGGCGGCACGAACGCGGTTCTGGCGTTCAGGCAGGTGTAGAAGCCATGAGAGATGCCTCCGGCAACATTATCTCTCGCATCCAGATGCTTGCCGGATAACTATTGTGAAGGGCGGGTCATTGACCGCCTCGGCGAATGCGGGAAGTGGCAGCGGAAGCTCGACGATCCGGGGGTATCGTCTTTGCGAAATTCTTAACTGTTGAAGCGGCTTGGACGTACCGCCGCCCCGTAAAAGGTAAGCGAGGCCCTGCGGGCTCGGCTTGAGGGTCTGAAGCTGTACACGAATGTCTGGAAGCCGCAGGGTCGGCTCTGCGCCCGTTATAGTCGCCTGAGTGCTGCCGGCAAGAAGCCACCGGTGGTCATGGCCGAGATCGTGCATGAGATGGCCCCTTCTTGTGGACCATCGGGCGAGAGGTTTCACCATCATAGCGGTCTCGAACCAACGTGCGGCACAGCGCCGGGGGCGGAGCCACGGTGGGGAACTCCCGTCGGTGGTTATGTGGCCGAGCCAGTCCGCGCGGCGCCCTCTCCGATAGGGTTAGAAGGGTTCAGCTAGCTAGGCGCGTGTCACGTTTTGTATAAGGCATAATAGCAGTGAGAAATGGAGATTGATGCCTGCGCGTTTTCGAATAAGGCAATCACTAAGCTGTCACCCGAATTACATCAGGAATTGTCTATAGCCGCCGCCCATCAGGTAGCGGCCACGTTGGATGGCGCGACGCACCTGATCGCGAAGATGGCTACCTGGATAAGACCAATCTTCTTCGACACGGCGTCTCCCGAACAGGGCAATGGCGATCTCCTGATGAGATGCTCCCGCAAGCGAGCCATCCAAAGCCTGGAGCACGAGACGCAGACGCGCTCCGCGGGGCTCCGGCGGAAAGCAAGCAGCTGCCAGGCGGCCGCAACCATTGATGTCGTTCAGGAACTGAAGGGCAGCGACATGGAACTTCAGGTGCTGCGGCTGCACGATCGCGTCGACATATAGCCGCAACGGGCGGAGAACGGATGCACCGGAAAGGGCGATCTGCAGACTCCGGCAGTCCTCCCTCAGCAGCACGTGCTGCACGCCGGCAGGTGTCAGCAGGATGTCCTTGCAGCATGAGAGCGAAGAAAGATCAAGCGGTTCAAAATCGTGGTCGAGCCCAACTGGCTCCGCGGCCGCTCGTAGGATACGGGCGCAGTCGCGCGGATCCCAAAAGACCCTTGCCGACGTAGCGTCCGACTGTGGCGCGTCCGCGAAAAAGGAGGCTCCATTGTCTTAGGAAAGATGATCCTGTCGTCAACTCGATTATCTTCATGTCGGCCTGGGCTCCGACAATGCAGGCGGACGGTGCCATTTTGGCGTGGTCGCGCTGGAATTGTGGATTGCGCCGAAGAAACTCCCAGGCCCAGGCAGTGCGCGGCAATCGTCTGGCGTAGTGGTAAGCTTCGTGACGACGCCAGTCCGGCCAGCATTCAAGACCGACCGTCGCTTCCTTGGGCAGACCAGCATCCTTCACGGCTCAGGTGTCCACAATGCCGACGGGCCTAGAACCGGTTGCCACAGTACCGGTCCGCTCAGACGTCCCCTGCTGCGGATGCGCAAAAGGCTCGCGCGGGAAATCTCGAGAAACCCGGCCACCGCCTCCGTTTTGCCGACGGACTTGGGTTGTCCGATGCGCGACAATGGCCACGTCGCGAGGCGAAGGATCCGTTCCATGCGCGTATCCGTCACCGTTACTATCCGGGTCAGATCCTTGGCCAAGCCGAACTCGATCATGCCCGCGAAGAGCTCGTAGGTTGCCTGGGCCAGCCCGCCCGCTGCCTTGGGCGCCGACGGAGGGAGATCGAGCGCGAAACGACTGCTCTCCCATATGTCGGCAGTCGATGGCATGACGTCAGCACCCAGCAGCACCGGGAACGTGTCGCGCAACATTGTGGGTCCGGTGCTGGGCAAAAGACGCACGCAACCGCGAATTCGCCAGTCGGATCCCTTGAGGAGCAGATAGACAGGCTTCAGACCATCAAACGGGTCTGTTTCCATCTGGTCTTCGGTATCAACTTCCCAATCGAGCCTTTCCTTGAACACCCGAAACCTGAGCCCGTGCATCTCTTTGAGCTCGCTTGCGAACTCGTTGTAAAGGTCTGGTGTTATCAGCTGCATCATGGTCGCCTCCGTGCGGGATGTGTTCCCGCCATCGAAGGGCAAAGCTGGCAACGATGCAGCCTGTAGAGGTTTACAGCTATCGTGGCAGAAGAATCAGGATCTCGCCTGGCCGGAGGCAACCAGTCGTGCAACGGCCTGGTTGATCGTTCGAACGCCAAGCTTTGCCTTGGCGTTTTCCAGATGAAAGGTCACGGTGCGCTTTGAGACGCCGAGAAGCTGGCTGATAACCCAAGCCGACTTGCCGCGCGCCGCCCATTTCAGGCACTCGAACTCCCGCGGGGTGAGCGTTACACCATCCACCACGCGATCGTCGGCGAGCCTGCGCCGGACATGGATATGAAAGTTGATGGCCACCAGCTGCAATGCTTTTTCGTAACGTGTCAGTGACCGCAACAGAGGCGGACGGGACTCGTCGGAAGCAAAGGTCAGGGCAGCAAACCGGCCGCGATGATCATGCATGGACATCGTCAGGCCGCCGCGGATGCCAAACTCAGCCGCACTCTCCAGAATTTGTTGCTGCGAATTCGGCAGACAGTGCCGAGCGCGATCCACACCCCAATCGAAGGTATCCCAGCCTTGCAGCCCGCGCAGGATGACCGGATCAAGACTGTGGTACCGCTGTTGCAGATAACGTGATGTCCAGGATGAAGGATAGTTTGAGATCAATTGCGGGGCGTCGCCGGAGGCCGACGGGTAAGTGAAATAGGCGAATAGCGGAAAATCGAAGCCGGCTGCAGCGGATGCCATTGCCTCACGGAGATCGGCAGCATCAACACTTGCAGACAGTTGCTCGACGAAGTTCTCAAACACGCGATGCATTTGCGCTTTGCGTAACCTCCGTGATCGCTCGATGCCAGGCAGAGACCTTGTTTTAAACGATCCCGGACGGATACAGCGCGTGCCGAGAACCCCGTTAACCTGTTAAAACCCCTGATATTCTGACGTTGTCTATGAGCCGTGTGCCGCCGAGCCAGGCCGCGACAAGCAAGCGTGCAGGTCGGTTAAGGCTTGTCATGGGTCGCAGATCTGCCTCGTCGCGAAGTTCCAGGTATTCGATCTCGCGATAGCCTGCAGCCAGAATTGCTGCGCGCGCTTCGGCAAGCGTTGGCAGGACGGGCGAGCCGCGGGCAAGCCGCTCAGCCGTCTCGAGCAAGACCGATGGTAGCTTGTGGGCAACAGCACGCTCTGCTGGTGAGAGCCGGACATTGCGCGATGATAGTGCAAGACCGTCGGCTTCGCGGACTGTCGGACAAGGAACAATGGTGATTGGAATATCTAGGTCCCGGGCCATATGCCTGACTAGCTGAAGCTGCTGAAAGTCCTTTTCGCCAAAGAAGCCGAAGTCAGCGCTGGTCTGCAGGAAGAGCTTGGCGACGACGGTCGCCACGCCATCGAAATGTCCCGGCCGGAAGGCACCGCACAGGCCCTCGCTGACACCGGACACCGAAACGGTCGTGGCGAAGGCCGCCGGATACATCTCCTCTGCATCCGGCGCATAAAGCAGGTGCGCGCCAAGCGGTGCCAGCTTGGCGGCATCCTCGTCCTCGGTGCTCGGATACGCGGCGAGATCGGCCTGGCTGTTGAATTGCTTCGGGTTGACGAAGAGCGTCACGATCACCCGGTCGGCCTTCACGAGTGCCGCGCGCACCAGGCTGAGATGGCCCTCATGCAGGACACCCATCGTTGGCACGACGGCAATCCCCACGCCCTCGCGGCGCCATGCGGCGACAATTTCGCGAAGCCGGGCAACGCTCCTGACAATCGGCACGCTCACGCTGCTTCTCCGCTCTTGGCCGCGTCCGCGTCGGCGGGCTTGGGCGCATCGGCAAACACGTGCTCGGCGGCCGGAAACTGGCGCTCCTTCACTTCCCGCGCATAGGCCGCGATCGCAGCCGCAGCGGCCTCCCCCAGTTCAGCATAGCGCTTGACGAATTTGGGCCGGAAGTCGCCGAAGAGGCCCAGCATGTCGTCGACGACGAGAATCTGGCCGTCACAGGCTGCCGAGGCACCGATGCCAATGGTCGGGGTCGCCACCTCCCCGGTGATCCGGCGGGCGAGCGCCTCGGGAACCTTCTCCAGCACGACCGCAAAGGCGCCCGCTTCGCTCACCGCAAGCGCGTCGCGCCTGATGCGCTCGGCATCCCCGCCTCTGCCCTGCACGCGGTAGCCACCGATGGTGTTGATCGCCTGCGGCGTCAAGCCGACATGGGCCATGACCGGCACGCCGCGCGCGGCGAGGAAGCGGATCGTCTCTGCCATCGTTTCGCCGCCTTCGAGCTTGACGGCCCCGCAGCCGGTCTCGGCCATGACGCGCGCGGCATTGCGGAAAGCCTGCTCGGGGCTTTCCTCGAAGGAACCGAACGGCAAGTCGACGACCATCAGCGCCTGCTCGAGGCCACGGCGCACGGCCTGGCCGTGCGTGATCATCATCTCCAGCGTCACACCGAGCGTCGAGGGCAGGCCGTGGAGAACCATGCCGACGCTGTCGCCGACCAGCACCACATCGCAATGGGGATCGACAAGCCGGGCGACTGGCGTCGTGTAGGCGGTAAGGCAGACGAGCGGCGTCCCACCTTTGCGCGAACGAATATCCGGCGGTGTGATCGCCTTGGTGTCACCAAACGCACTCAATGGACCCTCCTTCCCCAACGTTACCAACCGCGGGTGTCGCGTTTGCCACATTTTTGTGCAAGTGCGAAGAGCTAAAAATGGCCGTGCAGCTGTGCGGTGTTGACGTGCGGACAGGCGCGCTTACACTTAAATCGATTCAGGCGCCCCCGAGCTGGCCAACCACTTTCGCGAACATGGACGATCAGGCAAAAGGACCCAGGAAAGACAGAGCCGCTGTCAAGGCCGACGAAGTCAAAGTGGACCTGATCGCCTTTGTCGTCGCCGTAAACGACAGTGAACCCTGTGTCCTCACCATCGGCCAGGCGGACACCCTGCCCTCCGGACCATTTGCGCTTGAGCACCGATCGCTGCAATCCGGTTTGAGGGGGTGGGTCGAGCAGCAGACCGGCCATCCGCTGGGGTATATTGAGCAACTCTACACCTTCGCGGATCGGGATCGCATCGGCGCCGAGCGCCAGCAGCGCGTCATCTCCATCAGCTATCTCGCATTGACCCGCAAGGAACAGGCAGCTGGCTCGCCCAAGTGCGGCTGGCAGAGCTGGTATGAATATTTTCCATGGGAGGACCACCGCTCCGGCACGCCTCCGGTCGTGCTGGACGTTCTGCGACCGCGCCTGATTGAATGGGCAGACGGCGTCAGCGACGCGGCCACGCGACGTGAACGCTGGCAGCGGGCGACGATAGCCTTCGGCTTCGACGACCGCCTTTGGAACGAGGAACTCACGCTTCAACGCTATGAGTTAGTCTACGAAGCAGGCCTGGTCCAAGAGGCCGGAAGCGGACGGGACGCGACGCTGCCTCCGCTGGTGCCCAGCAAGTCTATGGTCGCCGATCATCGCCGCATCGTGGCGACCGGCATTGCGCGGCTGCGCTCCAAGATCAAATACCGGCCGGTCGTCTTTGAGCTGATGCCGCCGGTCTTCACGCTTTTGCAGCTGCAGCGAACCGTGGAGGCGCTTGCCGGCAGGCTCGTGCGTAAGCCGAACTTTCGCCGCCTGATCGAGCAGCAGGAGCTGGTCGAAGAGACCGGAGAGGCCACCACGGAGACCGGCGGCCGGCCAGCGAAGCTTTACCGGTTCCGCCACGCCGCTCTCGACGAGAGGGTCATCGCCGGGACAAAATTGCCGCTGGCGCGGGGTTGACATCCCTTATACTCACAGCAAGTATATGCTGGTTATTTTCAACTAGAGTATAAGCTGGAGGGGTCGATGAGCGCCATGCTGCCGACGGCCGCGTTTCTCTACGAGCGCGTCCGACGAGTGATCCCGCCGATCGAATGGCCGGCTTTCGTCGAGGATATCGAGGCGATCCTTGCACTGAAGCGCGAGCGCAACGCCATCATCCTGGCGCACAACTATCAGACGCCCGAGATCTTCCATTGCGTGGCCGACATCGTCGGCGACAGCTTGGCACTGGCCCGCAAGGCTGCGACGATCGAGGCGCAAGTCATCGTGCTGGCCGGCGTACATTTCATGGCCGAAACGGCCAAGCTCCTTAATCCAGACAAGACCGTGCTCATTCCGGATCTCCGCGCCGGTTGCTCGTTGGCGGAATCGATCACGGCAGAAGACGTGCGCTTGATGCGCCAGCGTTATCCCGGCGTGCCGATCATCACTTATGTCAACACGTCGGCCGAAGTGAAAGCCGAGTCGGATATCTGCTGTACATCCGGCAACGCCAAGGCGGTCGTCCAATCCCTTGGCGTTCCCCAGGTGATCATGTTGCCGGACGAATATCTGGCCGAGAATATCGCCGCCCAGACCGATGTGCAGATCATCGCCTGGAAAGGGCATTGCGAGGTGCATGAGCGCTTTACACCGGCCGACATCCGCGAGTTGCGCGAAAGCCATCCCGGCGTGATCGTGCTCGCACATCCCGAATGCCCGCCCGACGTCGTGGCTGAAGCAGATTTTTCCGGCTCGACCGCTGCCATGTCCGACTATGTCGAAAGGCAAAGGCCGGCACGTGTCGTGCTGATGACGGAATGTTCGATGAGCGACAACGTCGCGTTAGCGCACCCAGAGGTCGAGTTCATCCGGCCCTGCAATTTGTGCCCGCACATGAAGCGGATCACGCTTGCCAACATCCGCATGGCGCTCGAGCAGAACCACCATATCGTAACCATCGAACCGGGGATCGCCGGGCGCGCGCGGCTTGCGGTGGAACGGATGCTGGCAATTTGAACGCCGATGTCCGCAGTTTCTTCGGGCGGCCCATCATCATCGGCGGCGGCATCGCCGGACTGATGACCGCGCTTCAACTGGCGCCCGAGCCGGTGCTGCTTCTGTCCAGGACGCTGCTGGGAGCTGACAATTCGAGCACCTGGGCACAGGGTGGTCTGGCTGCAAGTTTCGGCGAAGACGACGATCCGGCACTGCACCTGGCCGATACGCTTGCCGCCGGGGATGGTCTCTGCGACAGAAACGTGGCGAGCCGCATCCTCCAAGCCGCGCCAAAGGCGATAGAGGGGCTTGCGGGCTTTGGGGTTCCCTTCGACCGTACACCGAAAGGATCACTGTGCCTCGGATTGGAGGCCGCACACAGCCGACGTCGCATCGTTCATGCGCATGGTGACGGCACCGGGCGTGAGATCATGCGTGCCCTGATCGCGGCTGTGCGTTCCACACCGTCGATTGTTGTCGCGGAGGGCGTGGAAGCGCGCCGGCTGGCGGTGCGAGAGAATGCGATCCGAGGCGTCTGGGCGAGCGGTTCGATAGGACCTGTCTTCTTCGGCTCACGGCGGGTCGTCCTCGCCACCGGTGGGATCGGGGGACTGTTTCTCGACACCACCAATCCTTGGGGCAGTTGGGGACAGGGCCTGGCGCTTGCGGCCCGCGCTGGAGCTGTCCTTGCCGATCTCGAGTTCATCCAGTTCCACCCGACCGCGCTTGACGGCCCGGAACGCCCTATGGCGCTGGTCAGCGAGGCCGTCCGCGGCGAAGGTGCTGCCCTGATCGACGAAACCGGCCAGGCTTTTCTCCAGAGCGTGCCAGGGGCGGAACTTGCGCCTCGTGATGTCTTGGCGCGCGCCGTCTGGAACCATCTTGCCAACGGCCACCGTGTTTTTCTCGACGCGCGGCAACGGCCTGGCCCGGAATTTGCTCGACACTTCCCGACAATCGCATCAGCCTGTCGTGGAGCCGGCATCAATCCCGCGCGCGATCTCATCCCCATTCGTCCGGCCCAACACTACCACATGGGTGGCGTTGCCGTGGACGGCTCCGGTAGGACCTCCGTCGAGGGGCTGTGGGCCTGCGGCGAAGTCGCTTCGACAGGACTGCACGGCGCCAACAGGCTCGCCAGCAATTCCTTGACCGAGGCCGTCGTGTGCGCCCGCTGGGTCGCTGAAAGTGTCGCCGGAACGCCTGCTCGCAGAACAAAGCCTGCGTTTGCGGACGTTTACCCATCGCCCGCTCCGACACCCGTGCGTGTTTTCCTGTCGCGTGCACTGGGCATCGTCCGGGATGGTGAAGGTCTGAAAGCAGCCGCACGTGCCTTATTGCCGCTCACCGAAAGCAAGGACGCGGCCTCGGATGCGGCGGCTGTCGGGCTAATGATCGCGGTTGCCGCCTTGTTGCGCCAAGAAAGCCGCGGCGCTCATTACCGGACAGATTTTCCTCATCATGCGACTGTCGCCCGACGGTCCGAAATCACCCTCGAAGCCGCCTTGGCCGCTGCGCGGGAACTCGGAAACTCCCCAAGCCTCGAAGGGGCAAAGTGATGACGCTCTCACCGCTTCCCACGGTCATGCTTGAGCCGCTTGTAAGGGCAGCTCTTCTTGAAGACCTTGGCAGAGCCGGCGACTTGACCACGGAGGCCATCGTCCCGAAGGAACACCAAGCGGGAACCGTGTTGGCGGCGCGCCAGTCCGGAGTTGTCGCCGGCCTCGATCTGGCGATGCTCGCTTTCCGCTTGATTGATCCTGATGTCGAAATTTCGGTGGAGCGGGCAGACGGCTGCAATGTCATGGATGGAGAGGTCATTGCATCAGTGGTTGGCCCTGCCCGGGCCATTCTCACAGCCGAACGAACGGCACTCAATTTTTTGTGCCATCTGAGCGGCATCGCTACAGCAACGGCATCGATCGTCGCTGCGGTTCGTGGATATGGCGCGAAGATCGTCTGCACGCGCAAGACGACGCCCGGATTGAGGGCAGTCGAAAAGTATGCGGTGCGCGCGGGTGGCGGATCCAATCACCGTTTCGGCCTCGACGACGCAATTCTGATCAAGGACAACCACATCGCCATCGCAGGCGGCGTTCGCCCGGCGCTCGAGCGAGCACGAAGACGGGCCGGTCATCTCGTCAAGATCGAAGTCGAGGTCGATACGCTGGCCCAGTTGGAGGAGGTACTTGGCTTCGCTCCCGATGCGGTTCTGCTCGACAACATGTCCCTCGCCGATCTTCGCCGCGCGGTCGCAATCGTTGGTGGCCGCACTATCACCGAGGCTTCTGGCGGGATCACGTCCGATACAGCGCGAGCGATTGCCGCGACCGGCGTTGATCTGATTTCAGTCGGCCGACTGACCCACAGCGCGCCGATCCTGGATATCGGCCTCGACTATTGGGACTCATGATTGCCTGAGGAACGAACAGGATCGAATCAACTGTCCTTTCCGATCGTCGTCAATCAGACAGCAAAGCAAGGCAGAACCGGAGAACAGCATGGACATGCAAACAGCCAGTCCAACGCAGACATCGCCACAGGCTCAATCCCCTGACCCTGGAGCGTGGACCCTGGAGAAGGCTCAGGCACTTCACGATGCCCCCTTCAACAATCTCCTCTTCCTCGCGCAAACCGTGCACCGCCAGAATTTCGATCCAAACAAGGTCCAGCTCAGCCGGCTGCTCAGCATCAAGACGGGCGGATGCCCGGAGGATTGCGGCTATTGTAGCCAGTCGGCGCATCACGAGACCGGCCTGAAGGCGTCGAAGCTGATGGAGGTCAGGCGCGTCATCGTCGAGGCGAAGAAAGCGCGTGACGCCGGCGCAACCCGCTATTGCATGGGCGCGGCCTGGCGAAACCCCAAGGCGCGCGACATGGATGCGGTGGTGGCGATGGTCGAAGGCGTCAAGGCGCTGGGCATGGAGACCTGCATGACGCTCGGCATGCTCGATCTTGAGCAAGCCGCTCGACTGAAGCAGGCTGGTCTCGACTTTTACAACCACAACATCGATACGTCGGAACGCTACTATAGCGAGATCATCAGCACGCGGAGCTTTGCGGAGCGGCTCGAGACGCTCGAGCACGTTCGCCAATCCGGCATCAATGTCTGCTGCGGCGGCATTGTCGGCATGGGCGAGGAGCCGGTGGACCGGATCGGCATGCTGGTGACGCTGGCCAACCTGCCGGAACATCCGCAAAGCGTTCCGATCAACATGCTGATCCCGATCCCCGGCACCCCGCTTGCCGACGCCAAGCCCATCGAGCCGATCGAATTCGTGCGCGTGATCGCGCTGGCACGCATCATGATGCCGAAATCGCATATCCGTCTTTCCGCCGGCCGCACGGCCATGACCGACGAGATGCAGGCGCTGTGCTTTTTTTCCGGCGCCAACTCGATCTTCGTCGGCGACACGCTGCTGACGGCGGACAATCCCGGCGAGGACAAGGATACCCTGCTGTTCCGGCGCCTCGGCATCGAGCCGATGGACCTCGAGGCGCAATGAACGGGGCACCGCTTGCCCGCTATGAGGCGACCTTGCAGGGACTGGCGCGCAAGGACCGGCTGCGGACGCTCAAGCCGCGCGCCGGGCTCGACTTCTCGTCGAACGACTATCTCGGGCTTGCCACCTCCAAAAGACTTGGCGAAGCGGTTGCGGCGGCGATTGCGCGTGGCACGCCGGCTGGCGCCACCGGGTCGCGGCTGTTGCGCGGCAATGCGCCGGAACACGAGCAGCTCGAGGCAGACGCGGCGATGTTCTTCGGAGCCGACCGCGCGCTGTTCTTCGGCAGCGGCTACATCGCCAACTTCGCTCTGCTGACGGCGCTGCCGCAGAAGGGCGACCTTTTGATCCTCGACCAGTTCGCCCATGCCAGCATGCATGAGGGGGCACAGGCCGGACGTGCCGAGTTCAAGCTGGCCGCGCA
Source organism: Mesorhizobium sp. M0663 (assembly GCF_040320585.1). Taxonomy (NCBI): domain Bacteria; kingdom Pseudomonadati; phylum Pseudomonadota; class Alphaproteobacteria; order Hyphomicrobiales; family Phyllobacteriaceae; genus Mesorhizobium; species Mesorhizobium sp. M0663. Next base: position 22,199 of record NZ_JAMYPX010000017.1, on the reverse strand, counting down.
CAACGACGTCGATGCTGTCGAGGATGCGATCACGTGTTGGCGCGCCGAAGGCGGCATGGGATGCGTCTGGATCGCGGTGGAAAGCCTTTACAGCATGGATGGCGATTGCGCGCCTTTGGAGAGCCTGGTCGCGCTTGCCGATCGGCACGACGCATTCATCGTCATTGACGAGGCGCATGCCACCGGCGTCTGGGGACCGGACGGCCGGGGGCTGGCCGCCGCTTTCGAGGGCCGCGACAACATCGTCGCGCTCCACACCTGCGGCAAGGCGCTCGGCGCATCTGGTGGGCTCGTGACCGGGCCGAGGACACTGTGCGAGTATCTGATCAACCGTTGCCGGCCATTCATCTACGCCACCGCGCCATCGCCGCTGATGGCGGTCGCGGCGCGCGAAGCGCTCGCAATGCTCGCCGACGAGCCTATGCGGCGTGTTCAGCTGCATGAACGCGTTGCCCTCGCAGGCCGCCAATTGGTCGATCGCTGCGGCGTGATACCAAGTGGCTCTCAGATCCAGCCCTTGGTAATCGGCGATGTCAGGCGCACCATGGCAGTGGCGGCGCGCCTGCAGGCCCGCGGCTTCGACATACGCGGCATTCGTCCGCCGACCGTGCCCGAGGGCACGTCGCGGCTGCGCATCTCACTGACGCTCAATATCGGCGAAGCCGACATTTCCGCCATGCTCGCGGCGCTCGTCGAGGTGTTGGCCCAGACATGACCGGAGGCGACATGACCAAGCGCATCGTCATCACCGGAACAGACACCGGAATTGGCAAGACGGTGTTTTCGGCCGGGCTTGCCGGCCTGCTTGACGGTTTCTACTGGAAGCCGGTGCAATCGGGCCTCGACGGCGAGACCGACAGCGAGGCGGTTGCGCGACTTGCCGGGCTGCCGTCGGGGCGCGTGCTGCCGGAAGCCTACCGCTTGAAGAGCCCGCTTTCGCCGCATCGTTCGGCCGAAATCGACGACGTTTCGATCGAGGCTGCCGATCTTTCGTTTCCGGTCCTGCCGACACCGCTCGTCATCGAAGGCGCCGGCGGGCTGATGGTGCCGCTGAACCGCCGGACAAGGTTCATCGACATATTCGAGCAATGGCAGTTGCCGGTCATTCTGTGCGCCCGCACCGCGCTCGGAACAATCAATCACACCCTGCTGTCGATCGAAGCCCTGCGGGCGCGCGCTATCCCGCTGGCTGGCATCGCCTTCATCGGCGATGAGATGACCGATACGCAACGGACGATCGTGGAATTCGGCGACGTGCCGCAACTCGGCAGGCTGCCGCACCTCGATCCGCTGACGGACAAAACGCTGAGACAAGCGATGATTGCCGGCTTCGACCTCGCTTTGATTGCCGGAGGCGAATGATGACGCAATCCCGTGTGTGGCATCCCTTCACCCAGCACGCGCTCGAGCCGGCGATCCCTGAAATCGTCCTGACGGAAGGCGCCTATGTCCACACGGCCGACGGCTCCCGCATCCTGGACGCCATTTCCTCCTGGTGGGTCGTCACCCATGGCCACCGCCATCCCCGCATTATGAAGGCAATCGAGACGACCGCCTCGAGCCTCGACCAGATCATCTTCGCAGGTTTCACGCACGAGCCTGCCGAATGCTTGGCCAAGGCGCTTGTCGGACTCGCTCCCGCCGGACTCGACTGGGTGTTCTATTCCGACAGTGGCTCGACCTCGGTCGAAGTAGCGCTGAAGATGGCACTCAGTTATTTCCGCAACATCGGCGCCCCACGCTCGCGCATCGTCGTCATGGATCACAGCTATCATGGCGACACGATCGGCACGATGAGCGTCGGTGCGCGTGGCGTGTTCAACGCCGCCTACGAACCCTTGCTGTTCGAGGTCGACACCATCCCCTTTCCGGCAGCGGGGCGCGAGCAGGAGACGCTGGATCGTTTAGAGGCTGTGACCCGCGATCGACGAGCCGCAGCCTTAATCGTCGAGCCGCTGGTGCTGGGCGCCGGCGGCATGCTGATGTATCCGGCTTCAGTTCTGGCCGAATTGAAGAAGATCACTGAGGCCTCCGGCACGCTGCTGATCGCCGACGAAGTGATGACCGGCTGGGGGCGGACCGGAACCATGTTCGCCTGCGAGCAGGCATCGATCTCTCCAGATATCCTGTGCACCTCGAAAGGCCTGACCGGCGGCGCCATCCCGCTGGCCGTAACGCTTGCCACCGATGTCATCTTCCAGGCTCATTATTCCGAGGACCGGAAGAAGACGTTTTTCCATTCGAGCTCCTACACTGCCAACCCGATTGCCTGCGCGGCAGCACTTGCCAATGTCGAGATCTGGCGGGACGAGCCGGTGGCCGAGCGCATTGCGGCCTTGAGCGCAATGCAGGCCACCGGGCTTCGACGCTTTCGCGACAACAGCTTCTTCACCGACTGCCGGGCGACCGGCACGATCGCGGCGCTCGACCTGCGAACCGGTTCCGCAGGTTATCTCGCCGAGATCGGACCGAAACTGCGCGCTTTCTTCCTCGAGCGAGGGCTACTTGTGCGCCCGCTCGGCAATGTCCTCTACTTTCTGCCACCCTATTGCATCACCGGCGACGAGCTCGAGCGACTCTATGACGCCATTGAGGAGGCGGGCGAACGCTTCGGGTCCAGGCCATGAGCAAGTCGTCGCGCATTCTCGGATTTGGCCATCATGCGCCTGGGCGAAAGGTGGCGAATGCCGAAATCGAGAGCAATCTCGGTCTTGATCCAGGCTGGATCGAAAGGCGTACCGGGATACGGTCGCGCTTCTGGGCAACCGACGAAGACACGCTGTCTGGTCTTGCTGCGCAGGCCGGCGACATGGCGCTGGCGAACGCCGGCATTGCGCGCCACGACATCGGTCTGCTGCTGCTTGCCACCTCGACGCCCGACCATCTTCTGCCGCCCAGCGCGCCGCTGGTCGCACACAAGCTTGGCCTTGGCCGCGCAGGCGCGGTGGATCTGACCGGCGCCTGCGCCGGCTTCATCTACGCGCTCATGTTCGCGGACGGATTTACCCGCCTGCACGGCAAAGCGAGCCTTGTTATCGCCGCCAACATCCTCAGCCGCCGCATCAATCCAGCCGAGCGCGCAAGCTCGGTCCTGTTTGCCGATGCCGCCGGCGCCCTGGTGATCGGTCAGTGCGATGATGCTGATCGGGGCATTCTCGGTGCCTCGGTGGATTCGGACGGCTCGCGATACGGGCTGATCCAGATTCCCGCAGGAGGAAGCAACAAGCCGTTCCACGGTGACCTCGATCTCGCGCAAACCCGAATGAGGATGACGGACGGCCGCGAAGTGTTCGCAATGGCCGTGGAGATGATGACCGATTGCTCGACAAGCGCTCTAGCCGCTGCCGGAGTGCGGCCACACGATCTCGGCCGGTTCGTGCCGCATCAGGCCAATACTCGGATTTTCGACGCGGTCGGGAGGAACCTCGGCATCGCGGACCAAGCAATTGTCAAGACGATTGCCGAATACGGCAACTCTTCGGCCGCGACGATCCCGCTGTCGCTCTCGCTCGCCAACCAGACGGAGCCATTCCAGCCTGGAGAGAAAATCCTTCTGTCGGCGGCGGGTGCGGGTCTCAGCGGCGGCGCTCTCGTGGTTGGAATCTAGCCGGCCGGCTCACGCGCGCAGGACTGGTCATGAATGGCGATAGGGCAACAGAACCAATGCCAAAATGGCCTTCTGAAGCTCGACATGACCGAGCTGACGCAGCACGACCCCGTGCGAGCCTCTGGATGAGATCAAATGCATCACCCGTTGCATCATTCGTGCCATCTGAATAAAGCTCAAATACAAAGGGTGAGCCGCCCCATATATGTCTGATACCCGACATTGTTCACATAAAAGGCTCGATGCTTACACGCTCTTTACTCTCTTCTCTTTGCTGTCTGCTCTTTTCTCTTTGCTCTTTGCTCTTCCGTCTTGACTAGCAGGAGCATGCGGCTTATCTCATTGCCGCGTTAGCACTCGCTTCGGCTGAGTGCTAAGCACGCTCCGGCAACGGAGAACCGTTCAACATTCGCACCAAGGAAATCCAAAAATGGCAAAGTCGAATTTCCGGCCGCTGCATGACCGCGTGGTCGTTCGCCGCGTCGAGTCCGAAGCGAAGACCGCCGGCGGGATCATCATCCCCGATACGGCGAAGGAAAAGCCGCAGGAAGGCGAGATCATCGCCGTCGGTTCCGGCGCCCGTGACGAGGTCGGCAAGCTCGTCCCGCTGGACGTCAAGTCCGGTGACCGCATCCTGTTCGGCAAGTGGTCGGGCACCGAAGTCAAGCTCAACGGCGAAGACCTTCTGATCATGAAGGAAGCCGATATCATGGGCGTCATCGGCTGACACGCCGCCTTTCATCCGCACCATCCAATCTGAATTTCGGGCGAAATGCCCAGGAGTAAAAAATGGCTGCCAAAGACGTAAAATTCTCCCGCGACGCTCGTGAGCGCATGCTGCGCGGCGTCAACATCCTCGCCGACGCGGTGAAGGTCACGCTCGGCCCCAAGGGCCGCAACGTCGTCATCGACAAGTCGTTCGGCGCGCCGCGCATTACCAAGGACGGCGTCACCGTCGCCAAGGAAATCGAGCTTGAGGACAAGTTCGAAAACATGGGCGCGCAGATGGTCCGCGAAGTTGCTTCGAAGACCAACGACATCGCCGGCGACGGCACCACCACCGCGACCGTTCTGGCACAGTCGATCGTCCAGGAAGGCCACAAGTCGGTTGCCGCCGGCATGAACCCGATGGACCTCAAGCGCGGCATCGACCTCGCCGTCGCCGACGTCGTCGCGACGCTGATCAAGAACGCCAAGAAGATCAAGACCTCGGAAGAGGTTGCCCAGGTCGGCACCATCGCCGGCAATGGCGACGTGTCGGTCGGCTCGATGATCGCGGAAGCGATGCAGAAGGTCGGCAATGAGGGCGTCATCACCGTCGAGGAAGCAAAGACCGCCGAGACCGAGCTTGAAGTGGTTGAAGGCATGCAATTCGACCGCGGCTATCTCTCGCCCTACTTCGTCACCAACGCCGAGAAGATGGTTGCGGATCTGGAAGACGCCTACATTCTTCTCCATGAGAAGAAGCTCTCCAACCTGCAAGCCATGCTGCCGATCCTCGAGGCCGTCGTGCAGACCTCGAAGCCGCTGGTCATCATCTCGGAAGATGTCGAAGGCGAGGCCCTGGCCACGCTGGTCGTCAACAAGCTGCGTGGAGGCCTGAAGATCGCTGCCGTCAAGGCGCCGGGCTTCGGTGATCGCCGCAAGGCCATGCTGGAAGACATCGCCATCCTCACCGGTGGCCAGGTCATTTCCGAAGACCTCGGCATCAAGCTCGAGAATGTCGGCCTCAACATGCTCGGCCGCGCCAAGAAGGTGTCGATCTCCAAGGAGAACACCACCATCGTTGACGGCGCCGGCAAGAAGGAAGAGATCCAGGGCCGCGTCGCCCAGATCAAGCAGCAGATCGAAGAGACCACCTCAGACTACGACAAGGAGAAGCTGCAGGAACGTCTCGCCAAGCTGGCAGGCGGCGTTGCCGTCATCCGCGTCGGCGGTGCGACCGAGATCGAAGTCAAGGAAAAGAAGGACCGCGTCGATGACGCCCTCAACGCGACCCGTGCGGCCGTCGAAGAAGGCATCGTTCCCGGCGGCGGCGTCGCCCTGCTGCGCGCTTCGCTGGCCATCACCGTCACTGGCGCCAACTCCGACCAGACCGCGGGCATCAGCATCGTGCGTCGCGCGCTGCAGGCTCCGGCCCGTCAGATCGCGGCCAACGCCGGTGCGGAAGCATCGATCGTCGCCGGCAAGATCCTCGAGAACAAGGGCGCGACCTTCGGCTACAACGCCCAGACCGGCGAATATGGCGACATGATCGCCATGGGTATCGTCGATCCGGTCAAGGTTGTGCGCACGGCTCTGCAGGACGCGGCCTCGGTCGCCGGCCTGCTGGTCACCACCGAAGCCATGATCGCGGAGGCTCCGAAGAAGGAGTCGGCTGGCGGCGGCATGCCTGGCGGCATGGGCGGCGGCGGCATGGGCGGCATGGGCGGTATGGATTTCTAATCCAGCCCCTATCAACCTACAGCGGAAAGGGCGGCAGCAATGCCGCCCTTTCCTTGTGTGCCGAACATGATCGACAACTTGGAGTGCGTCCCGAGGATCTCCTTCGAGCCTCACCGCATGGTCGAGAATTAGGATCTTGTCCGATCGAGCAATTCGCGGGCTCAACCTGGTCAAACCGGCGCCCCCTACGAACTGCCCGATCCTTGAGGATTCCGCTGCGCGACAATCACGATGATTCATTCAGTTGGTAGCTATAGGCGGTGAATCATGAGGGGCATTGAGGAGCGTGGCAAGGCGCCCATCTCGGCATTTAACTCCATCGAGCGTGATATCAGGGACAATTCTCTCATCGGAACCGGCGGCTGGCGTTGAAGGACCCGGTGAATCATCCTGTTCTATGGTGGAGCAGACGCGCTCTGAGCCTCAAGATCAAGCGTTTCCTCCTCTGAGTATCCTTGATCTGCCGCTGGAGATTCTCGTTGATATTGCTGAGCGGCTCAGCCCGATGGATCTGCTGAGGAATCCGCACACAAATCAAGAGCTGCGTGTCGCCGCGATGATAGTCGCAACGCCTCAAGAAAGGCGGATTCAGGTTCAGGCCATCTGTGGCAGCCCTTGCAACCGGGCTCCAGCAGCGTCTCGTCGTCGTGGCCGAGGGGCCTCGTGACGCCGACGACTGCGCTTCGGCCTTGCGGGGCCTTGGAGCGGGCGTGGCAGCGCTTGCACCCGAGCTCCAGCGGCGTCTCATCCTCCTCGCCGAAGGGCTAGCCCAGGTCTCAGACCATTGCACTGGAGGGCCTCGGAGCAGGCGTGGGTGGCGGACATAGCACCTGTCCCATACCTATGAATACGTTTGGCTGAAGCAGACCGATGGCTGCGCGTCGAAGCCGAAGCCGTCGAGTTCGCGGACAAACGGGAACTGCGCGATCTTGCTCGACATGAGCGTGTCGAGCTGGTCGCGGATCGCCGTCAACTTCAGCCGATCCAGGATTGCGATCAGCAGGTCATGATCTAGGGTCGTCATCACCAGCTCCCTCCGGCCGCCGCTTCGTACTCGGCGAGTGGCCGCAGCAAGGTGGCCGGGGGTGATCTTGATCCGCTCGGCGCGCACCGGCCCTTCGAAGCCGGCAACGCCGACAAAAGGCTCTGTCGCAAACCTGGAAATGGGGTTGTGAACGGCCATTTCGGCCTGTCCGTCAGGCAGCGAGGATATCGCAACAGCGATCGACAGACTTGTAGGCATACCTCGCCTGTCGCTTGCCCATCATGTGGATCATCTCGATGCCGGAGAGGATAACCACGTCGTTCGCATGCGACTTGAAGCCGAGCATGGATCGGATGCGGCTTGATACGCCGGTGATCCTGTTCGATGCGATTGTTGAGATGCCGGCTATTGTGGAGCGGATCGGCTTCAGCGGTCGCCGCGATCGCTGCCGCAGCCGACTTTCAGCGTCGCAGGAAAGGATTGCTTCGTAATTGGTCTGGCTGCCGTCGATGACGATGCGCTCCGGCCGGCCATGGCGCGTCAGCGCCTTGCGGAGGAAGCGTTGGGCCGCCACCTGGTTACGGTTTTCGCTAAAGAAGAACTCGACCGTATCGCCGAGGATGTCGATAGCGCGGTAGAGATACCGCCGCGGACCTTGATGTACGTCTCGTCCAATGCCACTTGCTGCCGACCACACGCTTGCGCGGGTTGAAGCGCTCCAGCAGCTGCGGCGAGAAGTTGGGCGACCCAGCGATGCACAGTGGAGTGGTCGACCTCCAACGCGTTCGGCCATCATCTCTTCCAGATCGCGCAGGCTCAGAGTGTAGGCCAGGTACCAGCGCACGCACAGCAGGATCACCGACTGGTCGAAATGGCGGCCCTTGAACATCACGTGCTCCTCCACAGCTGAGGCGTTTTTCTTGCCATGCTCGCTTACAAAAAGGTTTGCGACAGAGCCGTTCGAACCGCATGCCGACACCATCGTCAAGGGCGGCCGCGATGTCCACTATGGCCACAAGATCCTATGAGGAGGGTGGATAGCGACCTGCGCTGTGGCAAAGGTGAGGTTGCTAAACCCTAGACACCCTACCTTGGAGGCCGAGCATGCCCGTTGCAGCACACCGACCCGATGCGTTGACCGCCATCCGCACTGATCTTGGCGCAATTTTCGTCTCGTTGGAACTCAGCCGCTCGAAATGGCTGATCACCTCGCTGTCGCCGGGCGCTGGCGAGAAGATGTCGAAACACGCAGTGGCGGCCGGCGACGTGGCCGGCATGCTGGCGCGGTTTGCCGAGCTCAACCGGAAGGCCGAGGCGCGGACCGGGAAATGCTTTCCGATCATCGTCGTCCAAGAGGCTGGGCTCGACGGCTTTTGGATCCACAGGGTGCTGCAGGCCGAAGGAATCGAAAGCCACGTCGTCGATCCGGCCTCGATTGCCACCTCACGCCGGCGGCGTCAGGCAAAGACCGACAAGATCGACGGCGAGGCGCTGGTGCGCGCGCTGCTCGCCTATAAGAGGGGCGAGCCGCGCGTCTGCGCCATGCTGCGGGTGCCCACCCCCGAGGAAGAGGACCGCCGCCGCCTCTCGCGTGAGCGCAAGGCCTTGACGAACGAGCGGACCCGCCATGTCAACCGCATCAAAGGCCTGCTGTTTGCACAGGGTGTCTCCGGCTACGAGCCGTTGCGGCGCGATCGGCGCAGGTGCCTTGAGGCGCTGAAGACCGGCGACGGGCGTCCGCTGCCGGACCATCTGAAGCAGCAGATTGATCCCGAACTCGAACGGCTGGAGCTGCTGATGGAACAGATCAAGGCGGTCGAGGCCGAGCGCGACGCCATGCTTGCGACCGAGCAGAGTGCCTCGCCAGCCCCGGCCATGCTGCTCGACCTGAAGGGCATCGGGCAGGAGTTTGCCGCCGTGCTGTGGACGGAGGGCCTGTCGCGGCACTACGACAACCGACGACAGCTGGCCGCCTACGCCGGCCTGGCGGCGACCCCCTGGCAAAGCGGCTCCGTCTCACACGACCAGGGCGTTTCGAAATCCGGCAATCCAAGGCTGCGAACTACGCTGATCCAACTCGCGTGGCTATGGCTGCGCCATCAATCGCAATCGGCGCTCTCCTTGTGGTTCAAGGAGCGGGTGAAGCAGAACGGCGGGCGCCTCAAGAAGGCGACGATTGTGGCGCTCGCCCGCAAGCTACTCGTGGCGCTGTGGAAATACGTCAACGCCGGCGTCGTCATCGAGGGGGCGGTCATGAAGAGCGCCTGATGCCGATTGCCGCTCACCCATGGAATGTGAACTAAGCACTTCTTCCAGGGCCTGATCAGTCCTGGCGGATCCAGGTGGACGAACCGAAGGTTGGGATGGCCTAAAATGCCCCGCCACAAGAATGGTCCCGTCCTCCTGAGCCCGTACCCGCCGCAAGCGGGATGTTGGTGCCGCTGTTTCGAGCAGCGACCGTATATAAGTTGGATTGGGCTCGGATAACCGGGCCGCGTCATGCCATCGGGCTCAGACCATGGATTCCGCAACACATCGAGAAGGTGAAGAAATGTTGCCCTGACACACCCGTTCCGTCTTTACCTTCCTCATATAAGCTCAACCTGACGACGGGCAGGCAGTCTGTTCTTTCAATTTAGACCAACTATGCGGATGCCGCCTCAGTCAATTCAAGAATGTAACCAATGCCGCGCATGGTCGTGATACGTGGCGTTGCACCTGACCTACTCAGGTGTCCACGTAAGCGATAGATTCCGACTTCAAGCGCGTTGGCAGATACCTCGTCGTTGAACGAATAGAGGTGATCTTCCAACTGCGCACGAGGCACGATGCGGCCTGCACGGATAAGCAGATGCTCTAAAATACATAGTTCGCGGCGTGCGATCTTCAGAGGATGACCCGAGACGGAAACCTGTCGGCCGATCGGATCGAAATTGAGATTGCCAAATACAACGATGGGGTCGGTCACCTGTGTCGACCGGCGCAGAATGGCTCTCATTCTGGCGATGAGCTCATCGAAAGAGACGGGCTTGAGCAGAAAGTCGTCCGCGCCACCGTTGAAAATTGCAATCCGCTTCTCGAGATCGTTGATGCTACTCATAATGAGGGTTGGAACTGAATGCCCGTTGCTCCTTAGCTGTCTCAGCCAGCCCAAGCCATCGCCATCTGGCAGAGCCAACTCCAGCAGGAGAATTTCATAGGTTGCGCAACAAAATGCCCTCGAAGCCTGTTCCAGGTTGCCAACTACATCAACGGCAAAACCGCTATCCCCGAGCGCAACTCGCACAGCGCGCGTAAGATCCACATGATGATCAATGAGCAGCGTTCGCATTTCACGTCCTATCAAGGTCGGACAGGTCACCGTCCGCTGTAAGACCGGGGCGACAGCGGAAGTCGCGCAACTCTTCGTAGTGTTCGTAACGCTCTTTCCGATGGGTGATCGCGGGAGCATGCAAGCCGCACGCCTGCAATAGTCGGGGATGGAACACGTGAAGACCTGTTGACGGGCTGAAACCGTCGGTCGGCGGGCCCACAATGCCACCGACTCTGCCTGCGATTTCTCTGCGCATCGATCCTCCTATGGGTTGCGTCGCAACATCCAGCTGAGGTCGCAAGGGCAGGTTGCGGCTTTGTTCATTGAGAGGACCCCCTGGAGGCAATACCAGGAGGATTCCCTATATGGCACTTCCCGATTTACCACCGGTCATTCCGAACCACGTTCGGCGGCTTTGAAGACACTCATTGAGCGCGGCTAGGTAAATCAAGGGTACGACCTGCCGGGTGTCGATGCCGCTTTTGAAGCAGGCATCGGCACCAGCTCGGTGAGCGTCGCCCGCGCAATTCAGCGGACGCGCTCGATACGCCCAGTCGAATCGTGCCGCAACTTGCCGCGCCGACAGGGCGCCCGAAGACTTCAGACTTGTGACCGAAGGTCTACGCCCAGTCCTCCTCCCATTATCCACCTCCCTCAAATCAAAGTGGACGTTCAATCTGAACAAATTACGCCATCGTATCACAAACGACTTACCGATCCCCGACGTGCTCTAGCCTTAGTGCTTGTTAAGAAGGTCGGCTACTGTCTCTCCGCGTCGTCGGGCATCGGCGGCGAGCCACACCTCCCCCACCTCATACACTTCGCCGTGGGTACTGAACGGCACAATGACGTCAATGGCAGCCGACAGCAGGTCAAGAAGCGTGTGGTCTTCCACAGCAGCTCCTTGCGGGCTGCTCTTGACGAGTGAAAAGAGCTTTTTAAAGCCTTGGACCGGATCCGCCCCATGAATCGTTGATATTGATCCCGCATGGCCGGAGACGACTTCGCTAAGGTAGGCCCAAGCAGCATCATCGCGCATCTCGCCAAGCAATATTCGATCAGGGCGCATGCGCAAGCTGGCTTGCAACAGTTGCTCGGCTGTCACCGCACCTACGCTTGCTCGGTCCTTCGGATAGAGTAACCGGACATGGTTCTCGTGCGGGATTGCAAGTTCGAGCGTGTCCTCGATACTTATCAGCCTCTCTTGCGGGGGTATAGCGTTGATCAAAGTCTTGCTCATTGTCGTTTTGCCGCTTCCAGTAGGTCCGCAAAGCAGCATCGTGAGCCGCCCGCAAACGCATGCTCGCAAAAATTGCTCCAAGTCACCATGGTCGTAGTGCTGAAGAATCGTTTCGTCCTGCCGCTCTTGGCGCTCCTTTCGTGACCGCCATTGATTCCAACGCGAGTATTCGTAGCGAGAAGAAACTTCCTTGAGTTCGGTCACACGACTTGAGGGACGCCGTATCGTCAGGCTTATTGTTCCTGACGGAACAGCGGGCGGCAAACAGATCTGCAGCCGCTCTCCGTTCGGCAGCTCAGTCGCACAGAGGGGGCTTTGCGGTCCGACATCTTGCTTGCGCAGCGCTCCAGCGAGGATCGCGATGTCCTCCAGATCGTCATAAGATAGCGGCAGCGGATGTTTCGTGAAAACGCCGGCCTGTCGGACAAAGGCTTCCCCAGGCCGGTTGATAGCGACCTCTTCGGTCCTTGGCTCCTCAAGCCATTTCAAAACAGGGTTGAGAAGCAAACGCAATTGAGGGTCAGCCTCCGGTCGCATTGTTGTCTCTCCGGCGTTGGCGATGTTGGGGGGCTGGCGCCACGGCGATCGGTCTAAGATCGTATACATCTGAGAAATCGAGGTCCCGAGCCACAAAGATGGATACAGCATCTCCCTGGTTTTTCTTCAGAGTTGGCGGAACGTTGATCGTTGCTCTAAGGGTCGTGTCAACGGCTTGTCCGGCGTTGCTCTGGAAGCTGTTGATGCCGCTTCCTCCACCTGAGCTGCCAGCGTATTGACCGGCGGCCTGAAACGCGCCTTGAATGACGCTCATGAGCATTGCTCCGCCAAAGCGCTGCCAGAAGTGATTATCCACCGTGCCAGGCATTCCGGAGCGGCCGAGCTCGTCAGCGCCCGGCGACGCTAGCGAAACGAGGGCATGGTCAGGCGTTTCGATGCGCGTCCACAGCACGAAGACACGCGCATCCCCCTGTTGGAGACCACGCTGAATCTCGCCAATCACGGTCGTCCCGCGATCCAAAAGCACCACGTTGTTGGTGGCGCCGCGGACGTCTTTAGGTAAGACGCACTTCACATAACCCGGTAAATTTGTGTCGACTGCCGTTTGCAAAATGCAGGGAATTATCGTTCCTTTGGTAATCACGAGATCAGGGTGCGGCAAAAGTGTGGCCCGGCTTGGCTCCTGTATATCTGGCTTCAATCGCCCCGTCAGATCGCCAGCGTCTGAAATCTCATGCGAGGTCGCGGGAGCATCCCTATGGTTGTCTTCGCTCCGCTGACCGTCGTTGGGCATTTGACCGCTGCCACTGTAGGCGAAAATTGGTGTTTCCTCCGGCGGCGGATCAGCTGGCGCCGGAGGCGGCGTGGATGGCGCAGAATCTCCTGCCTGCGCCGCCTGTACGGGTGCTGGAGCTTCGGGAGCAATCTCAATCGGCACGGGGCGGAATGGCTCGGCGTCGGCGACAATTGGAGGTTTTGGCTGAGTTGGCTCGTCTTGTGTGCTGGGACGACCGCCGAGCCAGATGAGCGATAGAGATGAGATGAGAACAAGAGCAGCGACGGCCAACTTCTGCAATCCCGAAACATGCCGGCGGGCCGGCTCCGAGACCATCGATCCTGAGGCATGGACATCATGTCCCGACTGTGGGCCGGTTTCATTCATCGGCCGGGCCTTTCAAAACGCGCCACACGTCGGGTGTCACTGTACCGGTCCCTGGCGCTCGTCCCACAGGGTCATAAGCCCTGTTGAAAATGGACAAGACCGTATTGCCATCTCTCAGACGCCATTCCCGGGCGACTGCGGATACTTCAACATAGTCTCCTTTGACCGTGTAATTGGCAGCGGCTTCCTTGCCGTCGGGATTGATAATGTAGAGGGAGGGTATGCGGGAATTGCTTGCGAAGCCAAATACGGTGGTAAAGCCATTATCGAAAACTTCCAGCGGCGCCAGCGATCGATCGCCCTTTGCGACGTAGTGAAAATTGCTTTCGTCCGGACTGGTAGTTGCGGCGGGCCGATTCAACAAATCCTGAACTCTCTCGTCGCGCAGCACTTTCGCCCGGGCCTGACCAAGAATCGAGCGCCTTTCTGCGTCCTTTCTCTGAGCAGCAGCCTCATCAGCAGGATAGGTGAACTGCACACTGTAGTATAGGTCAGGTTGCTGCTCATCGAGTTTTGGCATCGCTCTCGTTGAAATACTGAAGACGTATCTCCGTGTACCGGACTCACTCTCGGCCAGCACGACGACCGGCTGCGGCGGGAGCATCCGGCTAGCCTTAAAAAAGAGATAGTTGGCGCGCGGGAGCGCAGCCAGGTCTTTGCTATTGGAAACGGCCACGGCTGCGACTGTCTCGTTGGCCGCGAATGTGACAACCAGCGTTGCCCCCACTGCGGTAGACAGGCGCACCACTTCGTCAGGACGGTAAGCCAGGTAGCGCATGCGCGCATCATGCTTGCCGGCAAGTGGTGTGTCTTCCGCTGACGCTTCCATCGTTAAGAAGAGTGAACAGACCAGCGCGAGAAACGCTCTTTTTGTCATGGCTGCACATAGCCCAGGTTCGATACGCTATCTTCCGAGCTTTGATAGGAAGTGACGAGTAGACCTCCCGGATTGGTGAGCCTCGATTGCCCAGGCAGACCCGTCAAGCGCTCGTAGCGGATGGTAGCTGTCCAGGTGGTCACTATCGGCATCTGCCCATCGACAACAAGCGTACGTTTGTAACGGATCTGTTGAACGTCCGGACTGATGTCGTTTGAAGAAATATGCCCGACCTCGAGCTTGCCGCGTTTGCCGACCGTGACTTGCGGCGAGGTGGGATTCGGATAGTTGAAGAAATCTTGATATTGCTGTCGCACAGCCGGCGCGCTGAAACTGGATACGAGGTCATAGGCGTATTGGGCTGTATCTGCTGTGTACCCCTCGCGCAGGCGTACATATTCCCACAGCGAAGCATTTATGACGGCTCGGTCTTGGGTTGCCGGCAGTCGAGAGACTGACACTTCGCTGTCGACGGTCCCATCCGGCCGGACCCAGAGGAACACAGGTACGAGCTTGGCCAACGGGACCATGGCAGCAATGGTAAATGCCTGGGCAACATTTCCTAGGACCGCCGCTGCGGCAAAGGCTATCAGGGCCTTTGACAGGCGCCGCGCAGACTTCGCTCGTGAAGTTTGAAACGCTTCCACCTTCTTATAGTGGGCGGCTAGCGTTTCTCTCTCCACCAGAAGGGCATGTTCAGGAACTTTCACTTTGGCTCTTCCGCGCATTCGACCTGAAGATCCTCAGGGGTGGTTTCCCATTGTCCCACGTTCAGTTGGAATGGGGCACCCGCGCATGTCGCAAGCCCATGGCTCGTCTTGCAGGCGGCCAAAGCGAGGATTGACAGAAGTAGGCAATATTTCATGTTTTTGGCACCGAGCTTGTCGATTGATTAACCACCCGCCGTTTTGGCAAAGTGGCGATTGAGGCTGTTAAGAGGTCGGTTCGCACCTCCCCAAGAGCCGCCGGCGATGCTGCTGGCGATCGTCGGAAGCGCGACGATCAGAGCGTCACCAGCTAGGAAAAGCATGTCGAGCTCGTAAAGCCCGATGATCTTGGCTGCTGTCGTGCCCGAGAATTTGATCATCAAAAGCATGGCTGCCAGCGAGACTGCTTCGGCAGCGATTACTATCGTTGCAACGATGTTGAGGAGGAGAAGCAGCAGCCCGTACGAGAGCAGTTGGCCGATCCATCTGGTGGCTATGTCTCGAGTGTGAT
Organism: Mesorhizobium sp. M0663; assembly: GCF_040320585.1. Taxonomy (NCBI): domain Bacteria; kingdom Pseudomonadati; phylum Pseudomonadota; class Alphaproteobacteria; order Hyphomicrobiales; family Phyllobacteriaceae; genus Mesorhizobium; species Mesorhizobium sp. M0663. Next base: position 6,854 of record NZ_JAMYPX010000017.1, on the reverse strand, counting down.
CAAAAAGGTAGCCTACAAGGACCAGGGGGCCGATCGTCAAGAGCACCTTCGTCAGAATTCCAACGGCATCGTAGATCTCGAACGCTGTCCACAGCGCGCCGTAGAAAATCCATTGCGCTCCCTCGAAAGCAAGTATGTCCTGGCCGTTCATAGGCCCAATTTCGGAAGCAATCAGCTGAAAGACATACTGGCTTGAAGCAAACATGAGATCGAGCTTCTGGGGGATTCCGATGAAGGGCAAGTCGCTGCCACTGATGTCGTGAGCCAACCTCGGAATCGTGTCGTCGAAGAGCGCTTCAATGTACTGCTGATAGTTGGCCTGCCCTAAGATAAGGGCGACGACAATCGACACCATGATTACGCGCGAGATACCCCCGCGCGCATCGACTTGACCACGCATGACCAGACAGCCTTGGATTATTATCCAGAGCGTGACACACGCAACCAGAGGCGCACTGACCGCCGCTTGGACGTTTTCAAGCACTTTGTGCAGCCCGGACGTGAAGGCCCCATGAAAGATCGTGTGTATAGTCGTGAATGGCGCGGGAATTTTGAAATTCATGGCGTGAGCCTGATGTGTCCCTGATCAGCGCAGCTGAGCCTGATGAACTCTGTGTGGTTTACGGGAGGATGCTAAACATATTAGCGGTGTCCTGATGTTCGCGACGCTGCGTGGCGGCCTCCTCCACGGCGTGAAGGCTCCCTTGTGCAGTGGCCATTGTCAGCAGACTCGTGGCCTGGACATTTTGGATCATCGCATCGTGAATCTGCTTGAGGACCAGACCGTTGGTCACGGTGGCCTGCATAATATTTCCCGAGCGGGAAAGCTGACCAAGCGTGCCGGCGTTATCCTTAAGGCGCTTGTCCATCATGCCCAAAGTGTCGGCTGCAATAGCTGCGGCATTGGCGGCCCCGGCGATTTGTCCCTGTAACAGTTTCGCTTCTGAATCGGTGCCGTTGACTATCCGATTTGGGTCCTTCGCAATGTTACGGGCCATAATCGAAGCTGGCGCCCGAGCATCAAACATCTGCTCCTCCAGCTTATTGCTCGACGGGTAGTGATTTCCTTGGTTAAGTGAGCTTAGCAGTCCCGTGACAGCGAATGACGACGTTAGAATTGTCACCATTTCAATCGTGGTAGCGAGCGTCTCGATTGACCTCTCAAGGATCGCCGCATTGGAAAGCGCTGTTAAGGTCGCTTGTGTTTCTGTTACAGGGTCGCTGACGATAAATTGCGAACGGGCCTGTCCGTGAAGCAGAAGGGAAGCAGCAAGGGTCGTTACTGCAAGTTTGGCAAATTTCATGAATATTCCTCCGTCAGTCTTGAACTTCGTGGTACCGGGCCATGAACTTGTCGAGCCACCCACTTGGGGCGTCTCCGTGCTGGTTACGAAGCTGGTCGGCAAAGCGCACTGTGTTGGCCCGCCCCGAGAGTACGGCTACGTACTCGCGCATCTGCCCAAGATCGAATTCGCAAACAATACTCCCGCTATCGCGCTTGAGCAAAAACTTGCGGCTGCCGATTGCCATTCCCTGGCGGATTGCCTCGAACTCCTGCGCAGTGCACTTCAAGCCATCGACATACGCAGAGCGGTCCGCCGTCGGTGATGGGTAGAAAATTTTCGTCATACATTGCGCAACGAGACTAGCTCCGAGAGGCGATTCCAGAACGTGTTCAGGCTGCTGCGTTGCGAGTATCAACATGCCGTTGTTTTTGCGGACCGTGAGCAAGAACTTGTCGATAACGGCCGAGAATTGGGGGTTGAGTAGATAGAATCGAAATTCGTCGCAGCTCATGACGAACCGACGACCATCGACGATAGCGCCCACTCGATGCAGAAGGTATGCGGCGGCCGGTGCACAGACCTCCTCATATTCCAGGAGCTGCGTCATGTCGAAGCCCGTAATGGAGGCATCCAGCCTTACTTCGTCCACGTCGCCGTCAAAGGCCCATCCAAGCGCCCCCCCTCTACACCACCGCTGCAGCCGTGCTCCTGCGCCCTCGGAGGGGCTGTGCAATAGGAACTCGCGCAGGCCCGCAAGTGAGCGCATAGGGGGTTCGAACGAAAGCTGACGAACAATGCCGCGTTCCAGCCGACGGCTTTCCTCCGGCGAGATCGGACCACGGCCGTCACTCTCGATCAGGGCCATCAACCACTCGCGCAGAAAGTCCCGGGAGGCGGAGGTGTTGTCCAGTCCACGCAGAGGGGCCAAGCCGCTCGGAGCGCCTCTGCGCAACGCAAGATATGTCCCTCCCGTGGCTCGCACCAGCAGTTCACCACCCCGATCCTTGTCGAAGAAGACGATCGCACCATTGCGATCGACCAGGCTTTGCTCAAGCATCGCGAGGACAAAGGTCATCAGCGTCGTCTTGCCTTTGCCAACGGGCCCGAATATTGCCGTCATGCCGACGTCATTCTCATGGGGGATGTAGTCGAAAGAAGTTCCACCGTTTGTGCGAAAGCGCGCAACAGCATTGCCCCAGTGGCCGGAACTGGAACCGCTTGGGAAGTTCTCAAATGAGACGAGCCCGGCAAAATTGTGTGAGGTGATCGCCCCCGGGCGCGTGCGCCACCTGTTGTTCCCCGGAAGTTGGGACCAATATGCGGCCTCCATGCCGATGCCCTCTTGGACGATAACGGCGCCCGCGTCGGCCAGCCGTGCGCGGGCACTTGCTGCGCGATCTGCAAGGCTATTGAGGCTGTCGGCATAGACGCACAGGCTCAGATGATGCGAACCCATCACGAATTCGTTGCTTGCCAGTGCGTCCTCTGCCTCGGCAAGTTCATTGATCTGGGTGAGAGCCTTGTCGCCGGCACTCGTCATCTGGCTGGACTTAAGGCTTAGTTTGGCATGAGCTTGTGGGCGAGTGAGGAAGGAAAAGCTCTGGCTCAGGACAAGCGGGAAGTTGGCGGACAGCAAGGAATTTAGCATGCCCGGCCGCGTCGTCGCCGGATATTCACGGAACGAAAACAATGATCCGACGGAGCTATCCCCGGGCCTTCGAATCTCAAGCGCCCGCTTCCCGCAGATGACCTGGTCAGTGTAGATCGAGGCGCCAAGTGAGCCGGTAACCATCGGAACCGGAAGAAACCGGCAAGTCATCATGAGCCGAAGCGCCTCGCCGATTTCCGTGAAGAGCACGTTGCCTTTCTCACGAATGCCCAACCGGCGCAGACCGTAACCGCCGAGTGCGCCAGCAGTGATGTGCCAGAGGTCTTCCAGGCTCCGCATTTGGGTGGCTAGATCGTGCTCATTCCGTCTGCGGGACTTGGCAATCCGCAAGCCGATCTTGCCGATTGCGGTGCGGGGGGACACGATCAAAGTGAGGAAGTGATCGTTGCGAAAGAGCTTTCCCGACAGCACACGACGCTCGTAGGCCTCGCTCAGACTGCCAGCGAATGCACTTTGAAACTGGCGCGGCGCCGGCGCCGGCACATCGTTGTGTCTCACAAGATGAGCGTATATCGAGACATTGTCATCGGCGATGTTGCGCAAGAGAGTGTTGAACGCGCGGCAGCGCGAGTTGCGCATCTCAGCGTCTTCCAAATCAAAGGGCACACCGTTCACATGTGCAATGGCCATGATCGATCCGTCTTCCAGAAGGACAACCTGATCGCTTACGTGACCAACATACGGAAGGTAGATCTCGCCAGACCTCTCGGTCCGGCCGCTGGCGCCGAACATTACACCATTCCTCTTCCGCGTTTCGGCACTCTGATCGGATTGGCGCTGACGCTTGCGCCTCCCCAGACCGGCCCGTCCACGCTTCTGCCGGCCGTCTGCAAATAGAGCAGCACGACGCTTGCCGCGTTATAGTCACGCTCAACAACCAGCCGTGCTCCGAACCAGAGTGGCACGAGAACGATTTCGTAGAGCGGGTTCTGAAGGATAATGATAACAAGCCCAGCCAACATCATGAGCAATCCGGCCAGCGTCAGCGGCACCCCCAGAAACAGTGCGGGGCGCGTCGCCGCCACATAGAGGGTGCTCACTTCCAACCGGTCGCTCATCAGCCGCCGCCTATGAGCGCCTTGCCCAGGAAGCTGGCCCCGAACATGATGACGATCCCTCCAACGACACCCGCAACCAGGCCAAGTGAAGCACGACCGAACATCCAAGAGATACCGATGGCTACGAGCCCGAGCACGGCCAGTGATTGTCCAAAGGGGCCAAGTATGAACGTGCAGATATTCTGGACCATCTTGGCAGGATCCGTCCCTCCGGTCACCTGAGCCGCGGCTGGCCCGCTGTAGAAGACCGTCCACGCCGCGCCTGCAGCAGCGGCCGGTACATATTCAGCCGCCATGCGCAGCATGGAAAAAGGCGAAGGAACACGCGTTTTAAGCGCACGAAGTATCTTGAGTGGCGTCATCATTGCATCTCCATGTTTCAATCGAATACGAGTTTGTTCGGGTTCCCGGGTTCCCGTGCTTTCGCAGCCTGGCTGCCTGTCGGACCGGAGGGATCGGCCCCGGAGCGGTCTGGCTGATACGAGCCCCAAATGTCCCAAGAATCTTGGTTGGGCTGCTTCTTTCTATTGGCCTGTTGGCTCTGCTGGAGCAGAGGCGGCACGGCTTTCCGACCGGGTGCCTCAAGGTGCGGCACATCTCGAGCAGTCGGCTCCAGCGTTCGCTCAAGGAGACTTGAGATGTCCTTTGCGGCCGACTCGACCTTGCGTACATAACCGTTGGCGAAGCCACGCGTGACGTCGCCCGTGTTATAGGCCGAGATGGCACGGCGAAGCGCCAGTTGCTGTGCCACAGCAGTGGTGCCGCCGGCATACCGGCTTTCAAGCAAGTGGGCGGCAGCCGAAAGCGAGGCGCAGGGCTCGAAAGCCCTTTCCGGCGTAAGATTGAGCATGGCAAAGTTCTTGCTGTTTATCTGCATCAATCCAACATCGACAGAATGTTGTGCTTCGAGGCGTTCCTTGATGCCCCGCGTGGCTTCCAGGTGGTCTATCCAGCGAAGCTGCTCACCTGTGGTGTTGTCATGAGCCACCAGCGTGTCAAAGCCACTTTCAATCTTGGCAATCGCGGCGAGGGTGGACGGCGCAACCCAGGGAGCGCATTTGCGCGACAGGCTGCGGAACTCACGCGGAGAAAGTGGCGCGGGCTCGGCTGGGAGTGACATGGATGTCAACAGGACGACGGCGAGCGGCCAAGCTGCAATAAACATTCCCTATCACCTACCTTTCCAAGCCGCCGGACGGGTTCTGGCCCTGTCCGGCACGCGCTTATCGGGGAGGTTTGTTACTGTGTGATGTTCAAGTTCAGCTTTTCGGTTTCAATTGAAGCAAAGACCGTGTTCGTATCAGCGTGGGTGAGCATCTTGCGCATGCGTGGGTGGCGCGGGCCCGATCAGCCAGCGACATCCGGAGCATCTTGGTACAATGACTCCTGTACAGGATTTTGCTCGTCCCGGCCGTCCGTTGCTCCTGGAGTGTGGGCCACGACTTTGGCGTCATGGATGGTACTTCTGTCAGCGCCAAGCCAAGGACAAAATGGGGAGCTTGGCGGGCTTGTTCAGGCTCGGGATCACCGTGGGGAATCGACTAAGGCGATAAAGCGGCCCAACTTTGCCGGTATGCTGCCGGTCCTTAAAGAGCAGCCATGCGCGGCCCTGCACACTCAGATCATTGCTTGAGACGCGAGCTCGTCCGCGAAGCTGGCTCGAAGGCGCAAATCCGCGGCGGCGAGGGTCAACTGGGAAGACTGGCGGCGCAGCCCATCCTGGTGCGAGCCTGACGGAGTCCGACGGCGCAATGGACAAGCATAGTGACACGCTCAAGATGGAGGAGTTGCAGTAACTGAGAAATGTTAGCCCGGACGTTCACCGCAACCGGCGACCTGCCGGTCGCCGAACAGCATTTGAGGCCGCCGGCCACCTTGGACGAAGCCGGCTTGGCAGGAGACACACTATTTTGCACAAGGCCGCTGCAGCGAATCACGGTCTTCTTCCGCCGACCGCCTCTCCGATCAAGCCAAACGCCGCGCTGCTCAACCATGTCCGAGCTGGATCCACGAGCCGGAGGATATCGAGATGATCCAGATCCGCAAACTCCAGGATGACCAGGATGCAAGGGCATAGCAGGAAACTTGGCATCCATGAGGTCGAACTTGAGTGATATTGGCAGGCCTGCACCAACGGGGGAGCTCGAAGCGAAAAAGCGAAGGACCACACGGCAGGGTCATGTCGGCGCTTGGACCTGTCTGGTGGCCACGGGCTGCCTTGGTGCGGTCAATTCGCTGGGGATGAAAAGAACAGGACGAGCACGGCCTCACATTGGCCGCACGCAATGGCGAGTGGTATCAAGGAGCAGCTGTTCTGGGTCGGTGCCCCAGGGTTGCTCGGCAACAGGTTTAGAAAAGGGGATTCAAGATTGAAGGTGTGCCGTTGAAACATGTTCTTGTCATTGACGATGATGCCGCAATGCGGCGCCTCATCGCCGAGTATCTCACGATGCATGCCCTGAAGGTAACCGCAGTCCACGATAGCAAGCAGTTTGACTATGTTCTTTCACGTGAGCCAGTCGATCTCGTGGTTGTTGACCTTAACCTAGGCCGGGAGGATGGACTTGCGATCGTCCGCAATCTGGCGACAAAATCGGATGTTCCTATCATAGTGATCAGCGGCGACCGGCTTGATGAGGCGGAAAAAGTGGTTGCACTGGAGCTCGGCGCAACCGATTTCATTCCCAAGCCTTTCGGGATGCGCGAATTCCTGGCCCGCATTCGAGTAGCGCTACGCCAGCGCATTTCTAGTCCGCGAACCAGAGAGCAGCGCTCATTTCGCTTTGGGGCCTGGAAGCTCAGCGTGAAGCAGCGGCGACTGATCTGTGCGGAGCGTGGCGA
>NZ_JAMYPX010000016.1:0-144316 GCF_040320585.1 Mesorhizobium sp. M0663 | reverse complement strand
GCCGAGGCTGGCGACAAATTCTCCCAGATCCTTGCCTTCTCTGCCTCGCAAGCCGCTCAATCGGGAAGGTAGATCTCCGCCTTCATGAAGGTCTTCGCACGGCCTGTGATCAGCACGCGATCTCCGGCCAGTTCGCATAGCAAATGCCCGCCGCGCTGCGAGCATTGGAATGCCGACAGATGCGTCTTGCCGAGTTTTTCAGACCAATAAGGCACCAGCGTCGCATGAATGGAGCCGGTTACCGGATCCTCGGGAATGCCCGCCCCGGGCACAAAGTAACGGGAGACGAAATCGTGGGCTCGCCCAGGCGCGGTAATAACCAGGCCGAGAGGATGAAAACGTCCGATCCTGAGCAGATCGGGAACGAAAGATCGCACGGTTGTCTCGTCGGCAAGCTCGACAAACAGGTTCTCGAAATTGCGGAAGCTCGCAACCGGCCGCTGAGGCAATATCGCTTGCAGCGCCGAGTTCAGCTCCTCCTCGATGGGCTGCGGCGGAAAACAAGGCAGATCGAGCTGATAGCCCCCTTCCCACCGGGAAACCCGCAGCTCGCCGACCCGGGTGGCGAAGGCCATTTCGCCCTGACCATTGTATTCCGTAGCCAGCACATGGGCGGCCGCAAGAGTGGCGTGGCCGCAGAAGTCGACTTCATGGACCGGCGTGAACCAGCGCAAATCCCAACCTTTGCCATTCGGCCGCACAAACGCGGTTTCAGCAAGATTGTTTTCGTTGGCGATGGCCTGCATTACCTGCTCCGACAGCCATTCCTCTAAAAGGAGAACGGCGGCAGGGTTACCCTGGAAGGCCCGTTCGGCAAAGGCATCGACCTGATACATCGTCAGCGTCGGCATATCGGCCCTCAAAGATATCCGCTGGGCGGCGCGCCATTTCGGCCGTGCCGCCCCGGTGCAGGTTCACGCCGCTTCGAGAGCCGCCTTCACCGCAGCGATCGCGTCTTCGGCCTTCGAGCCGTCCGGGCCGCCGGCCTGAGCCATATCGGGTCGCCCGCCGCCGCCCTGCCCGCCCAATGCCGCGGACGCGACGCGCACCAGATCGATGGCGTTGAAGCGGCCGGTCAGATCATCGGTGACGGCGACGACGACGCTCGCCTTGTTGTCCTCGCCGGCGCCGACAAAGACGACGATGCCGGAGCCGAGCGACTTCTTGCCGGCATCGGCCAACGGCTTAAGATCCTTTGGCGAGACGCCCGATACCGCCTTGCCGAGAAAACCGACACCGGCAATGGTTTCGTTTTCCGCAGGCACACCGGCTGGCGAGCGATCGCCCAGCGCCAGCTTCTTGCGCGCCTCGATCAGCTCCTTTTCGAGCTTCTTGCGTTCGTCCAGCAGCGCCTCGACGCGGGCCGGCACATCGGCCGGCGAAATCTTCAACGCGGCGGCGGCCGCCTTCAACCGCTTGTCTTGTTCGTCGAGATGCTTTCTGGCCGCCTCGCCGGTCAACGCCTCGATGCGGCGCACGCCGGCAGCGACCGCGCTGTCGGACACGATGCGCACCAGGCCGATATCGCCGGTCGCCCTGACATGCGTGCCGCCGCATAGCTCGACCGAATAAGGCCGGTTGGCCTTGGCGCCATGCAAGCCCGTGCCCATCGAAACGACGCGCACTTCATCGCCATATTTCTCGCCAAACAGCGCCATGGCGCCTTCGGCAATGGCGTCGTCGACAGACATCAGCCGCGTGGTTACAGGGCCGTTCTGAACGACGATCTCGTTTGCCATGCGCTCGACCTCTTCGAGCTCGTCCGGCGAGATCGGCTTGTTGTGCGAAATGTCGAAGCGCAGACGCTCGGGCGCGACCAGCGAGCCCTTCTGCGCCACATGGGTACCCAGCACCTCGCGCAGCGCCTCATGGATCAGATGCGTGGCGGAATGGTTCGCGCGCAGCCTGGAGCGACGCGCGTGGTCCACCTTCAGCTCGACGGTCGCGCCCGTCTTGACCGTGCCGTTAGCCACCTTGCCGAGATGGACGAAAAGCCCATCGGCCTTCTTCTGGGTATCGGATATTTCGATCGAGAACCCGTCGCCCGAAATGACGCCGGTGTCGCCCATCTGGCCACCGGACTCGCCATAGAACGGCGTCTGGTTGACAACCACGGCAACGGCGTCACCTTTGCCGGCGCTGTCGACGGTCTTGCCGCCCCTGACCAGCGCTTGGATGAGGCCTTCCGCCTGCTCGGTCTCATAGCCGAGGAACTCGGTGGCGCCGGCGTTCTCGCGCACCGGAAACCATACCGTCTCGGTCGCCACGTCGCCGGAGCCGGCCCAGCTTTTGCGCGCCTCCGCTTTCTGCCGCTCCATCGCCTCGGTGAAGCCGGCAAGGTTGACCGAGATGTTGCGCTGGCGCAGCGCGTCCTGCGTCAGATCGAGCGGAAAGCCATAGGTGTCGTAGAGCTTGAACGCTGTCTCGCCATCCAGCATGTCGCCGGAGGCCAGCTTTTCCGTCGCCTCCGAAAGCAAGCCCAAGCCGCGCACCAACGTCTTGCGGAAGCGCGTCTCTTCCAGCTTCAGCGTTTCGGTGATCATCTGTTCGCCGCGCACCAGTTCCGGGTAGGCTTGGCCCATCTCGCGGACCAGCGCCGGCACCAGGCGCCACATCAGCGGATCGCGGGCGCCGAGCAATTGCGCATGGCGCATGGCCCGGCGCATGATGCGACGAAGCACGTAGCCGCGTCCTTCGTTGGACGGCAGCACGCCGTCGGCGACCAGGAAGCAGGACGAACGCAAATGGTCGGCGATGACACGGAACGATGCGACTGTGCCCGCATCCGGACCCTTGCCAAGCGCCGACGACGCAGCGTCGATCAGGTGGCGGAACAGGTCGGTTTCGAAGACGCTTTCAACCCCTTGCAGGATGGATGCCATGCGCTCGAGGCCCATGCCTGTGTCGATCGACGGACGCGGCAGGTCGACGCGCTCTTCCTTCGTCACCTGTTCGTACTGCATGAACACCAGGTTCCAGAATTCAAGGAAACGGTCGCCATCCTCCTCGGGGCTGCCGGGAGGGCCGCCCCAGATATGCTCGCCACGGTCGATGAATATCTCCGAACACGGCCCGCAAGGTCCAGTGTCGCCCATTGCCCAGAAATTGTCCGAAGTCGCGATGCGGATGATGCGATCGTCCGAAAGGCCGGCGATCTTCTTCCAGTACGAGGCCGCCTCGTCGTCGGTGTGGTAGACGGTGACCAGCAGCTTGTCCTTCTTCAGCCCGAACTCCCTGGTGATCAGGTTCCAGGCAAGCTCTATGGCCCGCTCCTTGAAATAGTCGCCGAAGGAGAAATTGCCGAGCATCTCGAAGAAGGTCAGGTGGCGCGCGGTGTAGCCGACATTGTCGAGGTCGTTGTGCTTGCCGCCGGCGCGAACACTCTTCTGGGCAGTCGTGGCGCGCGAATACGGCCGCTTCTCCAGACCGGTGAAAACGTTCTTGAACTGCACCATGCCGGCATTGGTGAACATCAGCGTCGGGTCGTTGCGCGGGACCAGCGGGCTTGACGCGACGACCTCGTGACCTTCCTTGCGAAAATAGTCGAGAAATGCCGACCGGATCTCGTTGACGCCACTCATGAATACTGCCTTTTCGAGAGAACCGCCGGCTGCCGGCGGAAAATAGACATGGCCTTTTAGCGGTCGCACCGCAGCCTGTCCAGAAACACCAAATGGGCTCAAATCCCGGCTTTCACCAGCGCCTTGAAATGCGTCTGCCTCGCCGTCAAACGCGAACCGCCGGCCCAGGGCCGGCGGTTCGAAACGCATCGATTACGCAAACTCAAAATCAAAACATCAGATCGAAACCTGGCTGAGGCTCAGCGAGGCGTCGCTTGCCCTACATCACCCCAGCGTCGTCCTCGAAACCGTCGTCGCTGCTTTCGGAGCCGCCGTTCTCAAGGAATTTCTCAGCGATCAGCCCGGCATTCTGCCGCAGCGCCAGCTCGATCTCGCGCGCCGTGTCGGGATTGTCGCGCAGGAACAGTTTTGCGTTTTCGCGGCCCTGGCCAAGACGCTGCGAATTGTAGGAGAACCAGGCGCCCGACTTTTCGACCACGCCCGCCTTGACGCCGAGATCGACCAGCTCGCCGGTCTTGGAGACGCCCTCGCCATACATGATGTCGAACTCGACCACCTTGAAGGGCGGCGCCAGCTTGTTCTTGACGACCTTGACGCGGGTCTGGTTGCCGACGACCTCGTCGCGATCCTTGACCGAGCCGATGCGGCGGATGTCGAGGCGGACCGAGGCATAGAATTTCAACGCATTGCCGCCGGTCGTCGTCTCGGGCGAACCGAACATGACGCCGATCTTCATGCGGATCTGGTTGATGAAGATGACCATGGTGTTGGAGCGCGAGATCGAGGCGGTGAGCTTGCGCAGTGCCTGGCTCATCAGGCGGGCCTGCAGGCCGGGCAGCGAATCGCCCATCTCGCCTTCGATTTCCGCCCGCGGCGTCAACGCCGCCACCGAATCGACCACCAGCACGTCGATGGCGCCGGAGCGCACCAGCGTGTCGCAGATCTCCAGCGCCTGCTCGCCGGTATCGGGCTGCGAGATCAGCAGGTTTTCGAGATCGACGCCGAGCTTGCGGGCATAGACCGGGTCGAGCGCGTGCTCGGCATCGACGAAGGCGCAGATGCCGCCCTTCTTCTGGGCTTCGGCCACCGTGTGCAGCGCCAGCGTCGTCTTGCCCGAGCTTTCCGGCCCGTAGATCTCGACGATGCGGCCGCGCGGCAGGCCGCCGACGCCAAGCGCGATGTCCAGCCCAAGCGAGCCGGTCGGCACCGTTTCGATCTCGACGACCTGCTCGTTCGCGCCGAGCCGCATGATCGAGCCCTTGCCGAAGGCACGCTCGATTTGCGACAGCGCCGCATCCAGAGCCTTTGATTTGTCCACCGCTTTGTCCTCTACAAGCCGCAAAGAATTCTGAGCCATGATACATCACCCCGTGGTCGTCAATGGAGGCCGGACAATCCCGCAATCCTTAAAAGAATGTACCTCATTTGTTCTCATTTGTCAATGAGCACCAAGGGTTTGAAAAATAATGCATATCCCTATTTGTTCTATTTTTGTTTCGCAATTATTGCTTCCGATGTGTCTCGCTTCGCATGCGGCGCCGTTGCCGTCACCAACCGAATCGGACCCGCGATTGCAGGGTTCCGCCCGGCGACCTAGTCTCTCCGGGCAACAGCAAAAGGGCATTTTGACGGCATGATCAAATCCCCGACGATCCTGGCCGTGGGCGGCGCCTATATCGAGCGGCGCGGCCGGGTTGCCGGCGCCTTCGTGCCGGCCGCTTCCAACCCCGGCACGATGCGCGAGCATGTCGGCGGTGCCGTCTTCAACGCCTTGCGCTGTGCGGTGCGACGCGGCGCCTCGGCCTCGCTGCTTTCGGTGCGCGGCGGCGATGCCCTTGGCGACACGGTTTTACGCGCCGTCACCGAGGCCGGCATTGCCGACCTGTCGGCGGTGTTCCTCGACCGAGCAACGCCAAGCCATACGATGCTGATCGATAGCGACGGCGGGCTGATCGCCGGCCTTGCCGACATGGTGCTCTACGAGCTGGCGCTTCCCAAGCAGATCCGCCGCGCCAAGGTGCGGGAAGCGATCGGTTCGGCCGACGCGGTGCTGTGCGACGCCAACCTGCCGTCGACCGCGCTGGGGCGGCTGGCGGCACTCGCCGCCGACAAGCCGGTGTTTGCGCTTGCGGTCTCGCCCAATAAGGCGGCGCGGCTGATGCCGGTGCTCGACCGTCTGGCGCTGGCCTTCATGAACCGGCAGGAGGCCGGCGTGCTCGCCGGCGTCGGCATCGATGCTGACGATCAAGGCATCGTCGACGGCCTAAGACGCGCCGGGCTGAAAAGCGGCGTGATCACCGCCGGCGACGAACCAGTGCTCGGTTTCGACGAATTGAGCGCGTTCTCGATCTCGCCACCACCGCCGCTACAAAAGCGGACCGATACTGCCGGCGCCGGCGACGCATTGGCAGGCGCCACGATCGCTGCCCTGCTGCGCGGCCTGACGCTGCGCGCGGCACTGCGCGAAGGCATTGCCGCAGCTATGCTCGTCGTCGAGAGTGCCGCCTTCACCAGCGCTGGCTTTGCCGAAGCGCTGGCGCTCGTGCCCGAGGCGCGGGACCCGGCATGAAGTGCGGCCCGGAATTGCCGAAGCATGACGCAGCCTATTTGCCGGCGCGCCGTCCTGCCTCGTAGGCGCGGCGCGCCCAGATCGCCATCTCGTCGGGATCGTCGAATGCGCTGTCGGGAACGCTCCAATAGGGCATCGACACGAGCTTGCCGTGGCGCGAGCCGGTATAGGTCCATTGACGGCAGCCGGCCGCTTCGAAATCCGGGGCGCTTTCGGCGTCGGCCTTCAGCATCAATTCGCCACGGATGACGATGGCGACGATGACGCCGTCGAAATAGATGCCCTTGCCGCCGAACAGCTTGCGGATGCTGACCGGGCCGAGGCCTTCGAAAAGCTCTTCTATGCGCTCGTTGTCCATGCGGCGATCATGTCACCCGGATTTCCCCTTGTCATCGACGCAACCGGCACCATCCTGACAAGTTCGGAATCAGTTTCATCGGAGTTTCTCATGCCGCTTCTGCTCAAAGGGTCCTGCCGGTGCAATGCCGTGCGTTTCGAGGTGGAAAGCCATACGCCGGTGCCGTTCATGCTGTGCTACTGCTCGATCTGCCGCAAGCAGCAGGGCGGCGGCGGTTTTGCCATCAATCTCGGCGCCGATTACGAGACGCTGAAAATCCAGGGCAAGCGCCATCTCGGCGTCTACCGCGCCGAGATCGAGGACGACGAGCACCCGCAACGCGAGACCTCGACGGGCGAGCGGAACTTCTGCACGAAATGCGGGACGGCACTCTGGCTCTACGATCCGACCTGGCCGGAGCTGGTGCATCCGTTCGCCTCGGCTGTCGACACAGACCTGCCGAAACCGCCGGAGAAGGTGCATCTGATGCTGAAATACAAGGCGAACTGGGTCGAGCCGGATATCGGCAAGGGCGACAAGGTGTTCGACGTCTACCCGAAGGAGTCGATCGCAGACTGGCACAAGCGAACGGGGATGTGGGTGGATTAGCTATTTGCATAGCGCTGAAGGTTTGACGAATTGAATGGTGCGGACGCTGGCGAATAGTGTGCCCAGGGGATGGGCCGAAACCCTGTTCCGTCGTCATCCTGGGGCGGAGCAAGGAGCGAAGCGACGCGCGCAGACCCCAGGATCCATGCCGCGACTTCGGAGCGCTGGTGAGGTGCAGCGTTCTGCTCCGCTGCACCCTTCGGCTGAGGTTACGGCATGGATCCCAGGGTCTCCGCGACGGAGCTTCGCTCCTGCTTCGCCCAGGGATGACGAAGTTGCGAGCCTCAGCCAATCTCGAACGTGTCGAGAGCTAGCGGTTTCCAATCAGGCTGAGGCGCGTGCTTCGGCCAGTGCCTTCAGATCGGCCGGCTTCAATTCGACCGATTCGCCGCAGCCGCAGGCCGAGCTCTGGTTCGGGTTGCGGAAGGTGAAGCCGGTGCGCAGTGTCGTCTGCTCGAAATCCATCTCGGTGCCGAACAGGAAAAGCGCTGCCTCCGGCGCGACATAGACATGGGCGCCATCGCGCTCGATATGATCGTCCTTGGTGTTCGGCTCGGTCACCAGATCGACCGTATATTCCATGCCGGCGCAGCCGCCCTTCTTGATGCCAAGGCGAATGCCATGCGCATTCTCACGGGTCGCGACGATCTCGCGAACCCGGTCGGCGGCCTTTTCGGTCATCGTGATGACGGCGAAGCGTCCCATGTTTTCCTTCTCCATTGCGCGCAGGCTCAAGGCCTGCCGAATGATTCCTCACCTAAAATGGTGAAGTTTTGTACCCGGCGCAAGTGCGCCAGCCTCTGGCTGGTCGGATGCTAGTACCACCCAACCGCCACCTGCGCCTCTTCCGACATGCGGTCGGGCGACCAGGGCGGGTCGAAGGTCATGTTGACCTCGACGCCGGAAACGCCTTCGACGGCGCCGACGGCATTTTCGACCCAACCGGGCATTTCGCCAGCCACCGGGCAGCCCGGCGCGGTCAGCGTCATGTCGATCTTGACCGAGCGGTCGTCCTCGATATCGATCTTGTAGACCAGGCCGAGCTCATAGATGTCGGCCGGAATTTCCGGGTCATAGACCGTCTTCAGCGCCGAGACGATGTCGTCGGTCAGCCGCGCCAGTTCGTCGGCGGGAATGGCCGATCCGGAGACCACCGCATTGGTCGTCGTTTCCAGTGCCGTGCTTTCGGCGGTGTGGCTGGCATCATCCATGATCGTCACCCGAAGAATTTTCGCGCTTTTTCCAGCGCATCGGCCAAAGCATCGACTTCGGCCCTGGTATTATACATGCCGAACGACGCCCTGCATGTGGATGTTACGCCGAAGCGTTTCAACAGCGGCTGCGCGCAATGCGTGCCGGCGCGGACCGCCACGCCCTGCCGGTCGATAACCATCGACACGTCATGGGCGTGGATGCCCTGCAGCTCGAACGAGATGATGGCGCCCTTGCCGGGCGCATCGCCGAAGATGCGCAGTGAATTGATGGCGCGCAGTTTTTGATGCGCATAATCCTTCAGATCCGCCTCGTGCGCGGCGATGCGCTCGCGGCCGATCTTTTCCATGTATTCGAGCGCCGCACCAAGTCCGATCGCCTGGACGATCGGCGGCGTGCCAGCCTCGAAACGGTGCGGCGGGTCGTTGTAGGTGACGATGTCTTGCGTCACCTCCTCGATCATTTCGCCGCCGCCCATGAACGGGCGCATGCGCTCCAGAATATCCTTCTTGCCGTAGAGCACGCCGATGCCCGACGGGCCATAGACCTTGTGGCCGGTGAAGACGAAGAAATCGCAGTCGAGGTCCTGCACGTCGATCGGCATATGCACGGCGCTCTGGCTGCCGTCGACCAGCACCGGAATGCCGCGGGCATGCGCGATGCGCACAATCTCCTTGATCGGCGTCACCGTGCCCAGCGCATTCGACATATGCGTGATAGCGACGAGCCTGGTGCGGTCGGTCAGCCGCTTTTCGAATTCCTCGATGTGGAAGACGCCGAGATCGTCGACCGGCACCCAGACCAGCTTGGCGCCTTGCCGCTCGCGGATGAAATGCCACGGCACGATGTTGGAATGATGCTCCATGATCGAGAGCACGATCTCGTCGCCTTCGCCGATGTTCGGCATGCCGAAACCATAGGCGACCGTGTTGATCGCCGCCGTGGTGTTCGAGGTGAAGACGATGTTGTCGGTGCTCGGCGCATTGAGGAAACGGCGAACCGTCTCGCGAGCCTTCTCATAGGCGTCGGTCGCGGCATTCGACAGGAAATGCAGGCCGCGATGGACGTTGGCATATTCCTGGGAATAGGCGTGCTGGATGGCGTCGAGCACCGCCTGTGGCTTCTGCGCCGAGGCGCCATTGTCGAGATAGACCAGCGGTTTGCCGTAGACTTGCCGCGACAGGATCGGGAAGTCGCGGCGGATCGCCTCGACGTCGTAGGGGATGTTTTCGACTTTCTGGTCCATCACAAGCTCTCTCGAGGCACCGCCTCATTCCGTCCAGCACCCCTCATCCGACCGAGCTTCGCTCGGCCACCTTCTCCCACAAGGGGAGAAGGAAGAGCGCCTCTCCTTCTCCCCTTGTGGGAGAAGGTGGCGCCGAAGGCGACGGATGAGGGGTGTTGGCACCAACCCCTCAGTCACCTCTACCCGTGCGTCAAAAACCAATCGTCGAGTCTCGCTTCAAGCGCCTCGACGATGGCCTCGTCGTCCAGTTCCTCGATCACCTCGGCGACGAAGGCCTTGACCAGCAGGCCGCGCGCGGTCTTCTCGTCGACGCCGCGCGCCATCAGGTAAAACAGATGGCTGTGGTCGATCTCGGTGACGGTCGCGCCATGGCCGCAGACGACGTCGTCGGCGAAGATTTCGAGCTCCGGCTTGGTCGAGAACTCGCCGTCGTCCGACAACAGCAGCGTGTTGCAGGCCATCTTGGCGTTGGTCTTCTGCGCATATTGGTGGACATTGATGCGGCCTTGGAAGACGCCGCGCGCGCTGCCGGTCACCACATTGCGGATGACTTCCGTCGAGGCTGTGTGCGGCACGGCGTGGTCGAGCACCATGGTGACGTCGGTATGGGTGTCGCCGGCGAGCAGATTGATGCCGCGCAGGGTGAATTCGGCGCCCTCGCCGGTCGTCTTCACAACGACCTCCTGGCGCACCAGCTTGCCGCCGGCATTCATGACGAACAGCGTCAGTTTCGAATTCTTACCGAGATGCGCCTTGAACTGGGCGAGATGCGTCGCCGTATCCGGCTGCTCCTGCACGACCAGCCATGTCACTTCGGCGCCCTCGCCAAGCACAAGCTGGCTGACCGAGCTGACCAGTGCCGCCCCCTCGCCCGCCTGGCGTTCGACGATAACAGCGTTGGCGCGGGCACCGACGCGGACGGCCAAGCGTACATGCGTCTGTCCACCGGCCTGCAAATTCTGCATTTCGACCGGCTTGTCCAGTTGGGCACCGTCGGCGATGTCGACGAAATAGCCGTCGGCGACAAAGGCGGTGTTGAGCGCGCCGATGGCATCGTCGCTGCCATAGGAATCCAGCCCCGGGGCGATGCTGCCGTCGGTCAGCTTCTCCGATAGGCGCTGTACCGTGACGCCCTCGACAACAGCCCATTTCGCGCTCGAAACGCCGTTCAGCACCGGTAAAACGCTGGAGCCTTCGACGATCGGCGCAATGGCTTTCGCGACCGCTGCCGGATCGAAGTCCGGCACCGAAGTCAGCAGCCGGCGCAGGTCCGTATAATGCCAGGATTCGACGCGCCGCGTCGGCAGGCCGCCCTTGATCGCCTCGATGGCGTCGTCGCGCTTCAGCATCACCGCGCCGTCGCCGGGCAGCAGCGACAGCCGCTCGCCAAAGGCGTCGATCAGCGCCGTTTCGGCCAATGTTCGCTGGGGTGTCGTGTGCATATTCATCAGTATCGCCTTATTTGGCTTGCCTTCCGGGCCTGCTGGCATCTCACGCGGCTTGCCCGATCACGCCGGCATAGCCATTGGCCTCGAGGTCGAGCGCCAGCGACTTGTCGCCCGACTTGATCACCTGACCCCTGTAGAGCACGTGCACCGTATCCGGCACGATGTATTGGAGCAGGCGCTGGTAATGGGTGATGACGACGATGGCCCGGTCCGGCGAGCGCAGCGTGTTGACGCCGTCCGCGACGATCTTCAGCGCGTCGATATCGAGACCGGAATCGGTCTCGTCGAGCACGCAGAGCTTTGGCTCGAGCAGCTTCATCTGCAGGATCTCGGCACGCTTCTTCTCGCCGCCGGAGAAGCCGACATTGAGCGGCCGCTTCAGCATCGCCATGTCCATGTTGAGCGAGGCCGCCGCTTCCTTCACGCGCTTGAGAAATTCCGGGATCTTCAGCGGTTCCTGGCCGCGCGCCTTGCGCTGCTCGTTCATCGCTACTTTCAGGAATTCCATCGTCGCCACGCCCGGTATCTCCATCGGATACTGGAAGGCGAGAAAGATGCCGGCGGTGGCGCGCTCGGCCGGATCCATTTCGAGGATCGACTGGCCGTTGTAGAGGATATCGCCCTCGGTGACCTCATAGTCCTCGCGGCCGGCGAGGATATAGGACAGCGTCGATTTCCCCGAGCCGTTCGGGCCCATGATGGCGGCGACCTCGCCAGCCCTGACCGTCAGGTTCAGGCCGCGGATGATCTCGGTGCCGTCATCGACGATGCGGGCATGCAGGTTTCTGATTTCAAGCATTCTCTTGCTCTATCGTTCCGTTAACTACATATCGCCGAGCTAGGGCAACGGCGACGTCGCTTTCAAGTTCAGGTGCCAAGTCAAATCGCATACTTCCGTCCTCGACGGCGTCGGCGGGATTCGGCCACCTGGTGATTTCAAAAATCTCAGGGCCGTAGACTGTGATCATCAACTCCGTGCCGTCTTCGCGCCCAGCGCTAATTCGGTTGGCTTCGACTTCGATACTGACGACAACTTTGCTTTCGGCAGCAAAGCTTCGAAGGTAGTTCCCGAGCGACGTTGCCAATTCTCCGCAAATCTGCTCATCGAGGTCGGCCCGATAGTTGTCGGGTAGCTCACCAGAATGCCTGTCAAACTGGTGAACGCGTGCGACCAACGGCGGACCGTTCTCTGCCTCATCGTCACTCACCCCACGCTCCCCTCGAGGCTGATGCCGATCAGCTTCTGCGCCTCGACGGCGAATTCCATCGGCAGCTGCTGGATGACGTCCTTGACGAAGCCGTTGACGATCAGCGCGATCGCCTCTTCTTCCGGGATGCCGCGCTGCATGACGTAGAACTTCTGGTCCTCGGAAATCTTCGAGGTGGTCGCCTCATGCTCGAACTGAGCGGTCGAGTTCTTGGCTTCCATGTAGGGCACGGTGTGCGCGCCGCACTGGTCACCGATCAGCAGGGAATCGCAATTGGTGAAGTTGCGGGCGTTGGTCGCCTTGCGGTGCGCCGAGACCTGGCCGCGATAGGTGTTCTGCGAGAAGCCGGCAGCGATGCCCTTGGAGATGATGCGGCTCGACGTGTTCTTGCCGAGGTGGATCATCTTGGTGCCGCTGTCGACCTGCTGATAGCCGTTCGAGACGGCGATCGAATAGAACTCGCCGCTGGAATCGTCGCCGCGCAGGATACAGCTCGGATATTTCCAGGTGATCGCCGAGCCGGTCTCGACCTGCGTCCACGAAATCTTCGAGCGATGGCCGCGGCAGTCGCCGCGCTTGGTGACGAAATTATAGATACCGCCCTTGCCCTCGGCGTCGCCGGGATACCAGTTCTGCACCGTCGAATATTTGATCTCGGCATCATCGAGCGCGATCAGCTCGACCACCGCGGCATGAAGCTGATTCTCGTCGCGTTGCGGCGCCGTGCAGCCTTCGAGATAGGAGACGTAAGCCCCCTCCTCGGCGATGATCAGCGTGCGCTCGAACTGGCCGGTGTTCTTCTCGTTCATGCGGAAATAGGTCGACAATTCCATCGGGCAGCGCACGCCCTTGGGCACGAAGACGAACGAACCGTCGGTGAACACCGCCGAATTCAGCGTCGCGTAGAAATTGTCGGAGGTCGGCACGACCGAGCCGAGATACTTCTTCACCAGCTCCGGATGCTCGCGGATGGCTTCCGAGATCGAGCAGAAGATGACGCCGGCCTGCGCCAGTTCCTTCTTGAAAGTGGTGACGACGGAGACGGAATCGAACACCGCATCGACGGCGACGCGGCCCGACTTGTAGACGTTGTCGCTGGCTTCCTCGAGCTCCGACGCATCGGTCTTCTGCACGCCGGCGAGGATTTCCTGTTCCCTGAGCGGAATGCCGAGCTTCTCATAGACCTTCAGCAGTTCGGGATCGACCTCGCTGAGCGAAGTCGGCCCCGGCGTGCTCTTGGGCGCGGCGTAATAGTGGAGGTCCTGGAAATCGATTTTGGGATAGTGGACGCGCGCCCATTTCGGCTCGTCCAGCGTCAGCCAGCGGCGATAGGCTTCCAGGCGCCATTCCAGCATCCAGGACGGCTCGTCCTTCTTCGCCGAAATGAAGCGGATAATGTCTTCGCTCAGGCCCTTGGGGGCCTTGTCCATCGCGATTTCGGTCTGGAATCCGTATTTATACTGGTCGACATCGATCTTTCGAACTCGATCGATCGTCTCCTGCACAGCAGGCATCAGCGTTCTCCATCCACGCCGGGGTCAAGGCCCGGCAGTTTTCAAACTATGGCACCGCAAACGAGCACCCATCAGGCACCGGAGGCGGCGTAAGTTTCATATAGTGCGTTCATGCCGGAAATTCACCCGGCCAAATGCGAACGCACGGCTCTACCAGGCCGCAAGGCCCTACATTTCGTCTGCCGCGCTCAGGCGGCTCGTTCCCTGCTTGCCTTTTCCTTACCGGCTTGGCGCGCGACGATCGTCGCCAGCGCCGAACGGAACAGCTCGATATCTTCAGCGCTGGTCGCGTGGCCGACGGACACGCGCAACGCGCCGAGGCCGTCACCATAACCCATGGCTTTCAGCACATGGCTCGGGCCGACCTTGCCCGACGAACAGGCCGATCCCGCCGACAGCGCCACACCGGCCAGGTCGAAGGCAATCTGCGCCGTCTCGGCCTTGATGCCGGCAATAGCGAAGAATGTCGTATTGGCAAGCCTTGGCGCGCCGATCCCGAAGATTTCGGCGTCCGGAACAAGCGTTTTCACGATCGCCTCGATTTCGTCGCGACGCTGCCGCACCGTTTCGATCGTTTGCAAGCCGGCAGACGCCTCGCGCGCCGCCGCGCCAAACCCGGCAATCGCCGCCAGGTTTTCGGTGCCGCCGCGATGGCCTTTTTCCTGGCCACCGCCGCTGACCAGCGGCTTTGGCATCATCAGGTCCGACGCCGCGACAATGGCGCCGACGCCCTTTGAGCCGCCGATCTTGTGCGACGAGAGAATCAGATAGTCTGCGTAACCCGCTGACATATCGAGCGGAATGCGGCCGGCCGCCTGCACGGCATCGACAACCAGGATGCCACCCGCCGCCTTGACGATTTCGGCAATGCGGCCGACCGGCTGGATCACGCCGGTTTCATTGTTGGCAGCGTGGATGGCCACCAGCGGCAAGCCTTCGACCTTGTCATGCTGGACGAGAGCCTCGGCCAAAACGTCGAGCCTGACGACGCCGTCGGCGTCGACGCCGATCCGTGTCACCTGCGCCGCTGGGAAGCGCCCGCCGTTCAGCAGGCAAGGATGATCGGCCTCGGACACATAGAGCCGGCTAATACGGACAGCACCGCGCCCCATCTGCCAGTCCGGCGTCAGCAGCGTCGAGGCCGCTTCCGTCGCGCCGGAGGTGAATACGACATGCTCGGCTTTGGCGCTGACCAGTCGCGCCACGTCGCGCCTGGCATCCTCGATCAGCCGCCGTGCAGCGCGGCCCTCGGCATGGACCGAGGACGGGTTGGCGGCGACGTCGAGCGCAGCGACCACCGCCGCGCGCGCCGAGGCAAGCAGCGGCGCGCTGGCATTGTAGTCGAGATAGGCGCGTGCTCCGGCCATTTCCGTCCAACTGGTCCCTTCAAAAGCCGTTCCGCGAAGATAGCGCGTTATTTCCTTGAAATTGCAAGGCAAGACGTCCTATTTACGCGGCTTGCGGCGTGGGTGGCCGAGCCACAGTCTTTGGCCCCCCAGTTTTGAACAATTCTAAACTAGCTTCTAGAAAGACGCCCGCCCTGCGTCAAGGCCTAGGGAAGACTGGGGCCTAGGGAAGACTGGGGCCAGAGGAAGACTGGGGCCAGAGGAAGAGTTGTTCCGGGCGCCGCGCAAATTTATACCAAGTGGAGTATTTCATGCCTGAGGTCATTTTCACCGGTCCGGCCGGCCGTCTGGAGGGTCGCTATCAGCCCTCGAAGGAAAAGAGCGCGCCGATTGCCATCGTCCTGCACCCGCACCCCCAGTTCGGCGGGACGATGAACAACAAGATCGTCTACGACCTCTTCTACATGTTCCAGAAGCGCAATTTCACCACGCTGCGCTTCAATTTCCGCGGCATCGGCCGCAGCCAGGGCGAGTTCGACCACGGCACCGGCGAATTGTCCGACGCCGCCGCGGCGCTCGACTGGGTGCAGTCGCTGCATCCGGATTCCAAGAGCTGCTGGGTTGCCGGCTATTCGTTCGGCTCGTGGATCGGCATGCAGCTTCTGATGCGCCGGCCGGAGATCGAGGGCTTCATCTCGGTCGCGCCGCAGCCCAATACCTATGATTTCTCGTTCCTGGCGCCATGCCCGTCGTCCGGCCTGATCATCCACGGCGACGCCGACAAGGTCGCGCCGCCCAAGGACGTGCAGGGGCTGGTCGACAAGCTGCACACGCAAAAGGGCATTACCATCACCCAGAAGACCTTGCCCGGCGCCAACCATTTCTTTGCCAACCATGCGGAGCTTCTGATCGAGGAATGCGCCGACTACCTCGATCGCCGGCTGGCCGGGGAATTGTCCGACCCACGGCCGAAGCGGCTGAGATAATCGGCGATGTACCAACCGCCTCACTTCCAGGAAACACGGCAGGACGTCCTGCACGGGCTGATCCGGGCGCATCCGCTTGGCCTGCTGGTGTCGAACGGCGTCGAGGGGCCGGTCGCCAACGCGATTCCCTTTCTTCTAGACGCGGATGTGCCACCGAACGGCAGGCTCCGCGCCCATTTGGCCAAGGCCAATCCGCAATGGCGGCTTTTGGCCGACAATCCCCTGGCGCGGGTGCTGGTCGTCTTCCAGGGCGCCGATGCCTATGTGACGCCGTCCTGGTACGAGACCAAGCGTGAAACCGGCAAGGTGGTACCGACCTGGAACTACGCCATCGTCCAGGTGCGCGGCATCGTCACGGTGATCGAAGACCAGGATTGGCTGGCCGAGCAGATTTCCGATCTGACGATGTCGCAGGAGGGCAGCCGCTCGGCGCCGTGGGCGGTGACCGACGCGCCGGCACCCTTCATCCAGTCGCAGATCAAAGGCATCGTCGGCCTAGAGATCGAAATCACCGAAATCAGCGGCAAATGGAAAGTCAGCCAGAACCGCCCGGCCGCCGACCGCGTCGGTGTCGCCGAGGGGCTCGAGAGCGAGACTGCCGATTCGGCCGATATGGTCCGGCTGGTAAGGTCCTACGGCGGGCTGGACGGCCAGTAATCTGGATTGCTTGCTCGACCGGTTTCAGGCCGGTCGAGGGCTCAATCGACCTTCGTCATCGCCGCCTTGCGCTCGTTGGCGATCAGCCAGAGATTGCGGATATAGATCAACAGGCCCATGGCCTGGCCGGCGATGAACACCGGATCCTGACGCTGGATGGCGTAGATCAGCAGCAGGCCGCCGCCGAACAGCGAAAAGAACCAGAAGGCGATCGGCACGACGCTGCGCTTGGCCTTTTCCGACGCCACCCACTGCACCAGAAAGCGCATGGTGAAGAAGAACTGGGCGACGAAGCCGAGCAGAACCCAGGCATCGAATTGCTTGACGAAAACATCGTGAAGCCAGGTCGCCAATTCCTGAAGCACGTTACCCATGCCTGATTTCCTCTACTTTGGGCATTCTGCGGCGCCTGCGGCGCAGCCACCAGACGCCGGCAAGATCAAGCACGCCCTGCAGGCCGCGATCGAAGATGCCGTAATTCGATTTGCCGTGACGGCGGGAGCGATCGACGACGTCGCAATGGACGACGCGGTAGCCCTCCTGGATGACCAGCGCCGGAACAAAGCGGTGGGTGCCGTCGAAGAACGGCAATTTCCTCAAAATGTCGGTATGGATCGCCTTGAGGCCGCAGCCGGTATCCCGCGTCTCGTCGTGCAGGATGGCCTTTCTCAGCCCGTTGGCGAAACGCGACGCCAGCTGCTTGATCTTGCTGTCGCGGCGCTTCAGACGCTGTCCCTGCGCGGCCCCGACATCGGGACCAGCCTGCCGCAGCGCGTCTATCAACACTGGGATATAACCGGGGTCGTTCTGGCCGTCGCCGTCGATGGTGGCGACGATATCGCCGCGCGCCGCCCAGGCGCCCGAACGCACCGAGAGCGACTGGCCAGCGGATTTCTGATGCCTGAGATGGCGCAGCGGAAACCGGCGAAGCGCTGCTTGTGCGGCAAGCACCGAAGGCGTGTCGTCGGTCGAGCCATCGTCGACGACGATGACCTCGAAGTCGCGCCCGGCCATCGCGGCGCCGATCTCGTCGAGCAGAAGCGGCAGGTTCGCCGCCTCGTTCCGGCAAGGAATGACGATGGATATCTCCGGCATCTCGACTCTGTCATAGGATATGGCATTCGATCGATGCCGTGCGGTCCAGCGGATGAGACCCGTTGGCGGCGCCTCATTACGCCAGCCGAAACGATGACGCAAGCAGGCCGCACGCTTGGGGTTCTCCCTTCTCCCCTTGTTGTGGGAGAAGGTGGCCGCGCGAAGCGCGGTCGGATGAGGGGTGTTCCAGCTTGGCAACGACGGCACTCCGTCCAACACCCCTCAACCGTCTTGGCGCTGCGCGCCAATCCACCTTCTCCCACAAGGGGAGAAGGCAAGAGGGTGTCGCAAAACCGGATTCCACTTTTGCTGATCGCGCTTGAGTGCTAAACGCCCGCCTTCATGCATAGCCGAACCGCGTTCGGCCGGAAGCTTTTCGGGAAAGAAAATGTCCGCCTTCAAATCCGATTTCCTGCGCACGATGAGCGAGCGCGGTTTCATCCACCAGACCTCGGACGATGCCGGCCTCGACCAGCTTTTCGCCACGGAAACGGTGAGCGCCTATATCGGCTTCGACGCCACCGCCAGGAGCCTGCATGCCGGGTCGCTGATCCAGATCATGATGCTTTACTGGCTGCAGCAGACCGGCCACCGGCCAATCGCGCTGATGGGCGGCGGCACCTCGATGATCGGCGATCCGTCGTTCAAGGACGAGGCGCGCAAGCTTTTGACGCCGCAGGACATCGAGGACAATCTCGCCGGCATCCGCCGCAACTTCACGCCCTACCTCAAATTCGGCAGCGGCCCGAACGACGCCGTCATGATCAACAATGCCGACTGGCTGATGGACATCAACTACGTCAATTTCCTGCGCGATGTCGGCCGGCATTTTTCGGTCAACCGAATGCTGGCCTTCGATTCAGTCAAGCTCCGGCTGGACCGCGAGCAGTCGCTGTCGTTCCTCGAATTCAACTACATGATCCTGCAGGCCTATGACTTCGTCGAGCTCTACAAGCGTCTCGGCTGCCGGCTGCAGATGGGCGGCTCCGACCAGTGGGGCAACATCGTCAACGGCATCGATCTCGGCCATCGCATGGAAGGCGCGCAGCTTTATGCGCTGACGACGCCGCTGCTCACCACCTCCTCCGGCGCCAAGATGGGCAAGTCGGCCTCGGGCGCGGTCTGGCTCGATGCGGAGATGCTGAGCCCGTACGACTTCTGGCAATACTGGCGCAACACCGAGGATGCCGATGTCGGCCGTTTCCTGAAGCTCTACACGACCCTGCCACTCGCCGAGGTCGCACGCCTCGAACGGCTCGGCGGCTCGGAGATCAACGAAGCCAAGAAGATCCTCGCCACCGAAATCACCGCCATGCTGCATGGCCGCGAGGCGGCAGAGGAGGCCAGCGAAACGGCGCGTAAGACGTTCGAAGAAGGGGCGCTCGCCGAAACACTGCCAACCGTCGAGGTGGGCAGGGCCGACCTTGAAGCCGGCGTCGGCCTATTGTCGCTGTTCGTCACCGCCGGGCTGGCTGGGTCCAACGGCGAGGCACGGCGGCATATCCAGGGCGGCGCCGTGCGCCTCAACGACCAGCCAGTTTCCGACGATCGCAGGATGGTGACGCTGCAGGACCTTGGCCCGGAAAACGTCGCGAAACTGTCGCTCGGCAAGAAGAAACACGTTCTGGTGCGGCCGGTCTGACCAGGGCCCGGCACTTCCTGTTAGATCTTTTCCGAAACCGGTTTCATCTTGCGGCGCTGACCTTCGGTTCGGAATCACCGCCGAGGTTAATCAGCTAGCTCCCGAGAATGGCCGAGATGCCATTCGTCTCATCGATCGGAACGAGCAGGTAGCGCAAATAGCGGACGTTCTGCGGCGCTTCGATGAACGTCTTGTTCGGGGCCGGAAGCGGACTTGCGGCTTGGCGGCTTGGAATGTGAGAAGCGGACGTTCAGGCGCCCCCATGCATCGACGCGATCTGACCCATTCACGACAGTCGAAATCACGGTGAACGGGTCCGCTTGCGCCTGTAAAGCGAACGTACGACGTGCTACGAATCTCGCCTGGCTGGTCCTGGGCGGACCAGAGGAGCTAACGTCTATGCTATAGCCCTCCATGGCCCTCCTGAATCCCTGGGTTTGGACACCAGTTCGAGCGGAGCGCCAGAGAGATGCCCTGAGGCGCTGCTGTCACGTGGGATGGCTGCCTCGCAGGCGCCGCCCTCCGATAGCTCATGGGCGGCTTGAGGCGGCGATCGCGGGATAGTCGGTATAGCCAGCGGAGCCGCCGCCATAGAGCGTCGCCGAGTTGAACTCCGTCAGCGGCGTGCGCGTCTTCAGCCGTTCCACAAGGTCGGGATTGGCGATGAACGGGCGCCCGAAGGCGAAGAGGTCCGCCTTGCCCTCGGCGAGCCGCGACGCCGCGAGTTCGAGGTCATAGCCGTTATTGGCGATATAGGTATTGTTGAAGCGCCGGCGGAGCGATCCGAAGTCGAACGGCGCGACATCGCGCGATCCGCCCGTGGCGCCCTCGACGACATGGATATAGACGATGCCCAAAGCATCGAGTTGATCGACGATATAGTCGAACTGCGCCTGGGGGGCGCTGCTCGAGACGCCGTTGGCGGGCGAGACGGGCGAAATCCGAATGCCGGTGCGCTCTGCGCCGATCTCCTCGACCACCGCAGTCGCAACCTCCAGCATCAGCCGGGCGCGGTTCTCGACCGATCCGCCATAAGCATCCGTGCGGACATTGGCACCGTCCTTGGCGAACTGGTCCAGCAGATAGCCGTTGGCGCCATGAATCTCGACGCCATCGAAGCCGGCCTCAATGGCGTTCGCCGCTGCTTGCCGGAAATCGTTGACGATCCCCGCAAGCTCGTCGAGCGCCAGCGCGCGGGGCTCCGAAACCTCGACAAAGCCGTTGTTCACGAACGTCTTGGTCGCGGCCCGGATTGCCGAGGGCGCGACGGGCGCGGCGCCGTTCTCCTGCAGATCGACGTGCGAGACGCGGCCGACGTGCCAGAGCTGCAGGAAAATCCGCGCGTCCTTGGCGTGCACCGCGGTCGTGACCTTTCGCCAGCCGTCGATCTGAGCCTGAGAATAGATGCCGGGCGTGTCCTGGTAACCTTGTCCCTGCCGCGAGATCTGCGTGGCCTCGGAGATCAGCAGGCCGGCGGAGGCCCGCTGGCCGTAATACTCGGCGGCAAGATCACCCGGAACGAAGCCCGGGCCAGCGCGATTGCGCGTGAGGGGCGCCATGACGATACGATTGGAGAGCGTCAGCGAGCCGAGAGAATAAGGCTCAAAAAGTGCTTTGTTGGTCATAGGTCACCTTGTTTGTCCCCGCCGCGACGAGGTCGTTATCAAATGGATTCGTTGGTGCTCAGGCGACCTTGCGGTACCGCTCGGCGGGATGTTCGTTCCGATAGTTCGGAAGCATGGCCTGGCGCGCGGCCTGAAGCGCGTCCCACTGACCGGCATCGGGGAGTGGCGGGATGGTCACCGGTTCGCGGCGGTCGAAGCCGACCAGCGCCGCGTCAACCAGATCGTCCACCTCCATCACGTTGGAGAGCGTGTTGATGTCGGCGCCGACGTGGCCCCAGATCTCGGTTCGCGTCGTGGCGGGCAGCACGGCTTGGACGTAGACGCCCTTCGGCTCAAGCTCGAGGCTGAGCCCCTGCGACAGAAACAGCACGAAGGCTTTGGTTGCGCCGTAGACCGTCATGCCGAACTCCGGCGCCAGCCCGACCACGGAACCGATGTTGACGATCGCCCCTGCACCCGCCTTCGCAAGTCGCGGGGCGATGGCGCTGGCAAGTCGCAGAAGCGCGGTCGTGTTGAGCGCAACGAGCCGGGCGACGTCATTGGTACTCTGCTCGATGAAGCTTCCGCCGATGGCTGTTCCGGCATTGTTGACGAGAATCCCGATGCGGGCGTCATCGCGCAGCCTCGTCTCTACCGTTGCAAGCTCGGCAGGCTGCGTAAGATCAGCCTGGACGATGTCGATCGCAACGCCAGTTTCCTGACGGAGCCGGGCTCCCAGTGCCTCCATTCGTGCCACGTCACGGGCAACCAGCACGAGGTCGTGTCCGCGGCGGGCGAACCGTTCGGCATAGGAAGCTCCGATGCCCGTGGAGGCGCCGGTGATGAGGACTGATGGAATGGTGGTCATGGCATTGCTCTTTTCTCTGATGGAACCTATATTCATGACGATCATCATGATTGCGGCTAAATATGATGGGCATCATGTAAATGTCAACGGGGCCGACGGAGAATTTTGAAATGAAGGTCAGTCGAGAGCAGATGGCGGAGAACCGTCACCGGATATTGGATGCGGCCAGCCGGCTGTTTCGCGAGAAGGGGTTCGACGCGGTCAGCGTGGCGGAAGTGATGAAGGCCGCCGGGCTCACCCATGGCGGCTTCTATGGCCATTTCAGTTCGAAGGACGACCTGATCGCGCAGACCCTTGCCCACGTCCTCGCCGCGGACTCAGGCGGAGGGGGCGATCTTCGCGCTTATGTAGGTTCCTATCTTTCGCCCCGGCATCGCGACAACTGCGCCGGCGGTTGCCCGACGGCGGGCCTTGCCGCAGCCATCCGCCATCAGACCCCGGCTGCACGCTCGGCCATGACGGAAGGCCTACGATCGCAGATCGACCGTATCGGCAAGGCGCTCCCGGAGTTGGATCCGGCAGACAGACGCCGCGCGGCGATCGGAAGCTGGGCAGCGATGGTGGGGGCAGTAATCCTCGCCCGGGCGATCGACGATCCCGCGCTCTCGGATGAAGTGCTTGAGCAGACGCGTGCCTGGGTCGATGCCGGGATCAGCCAAGTGTCTGCCAGCTAGGTGGTCTGCGGCAGGAGTGCTCTTGTCGAGAGCAATGCGGCTATCGGCGTTGGTTGGGTGGCTATCTTGCAGAATATCGCACCGCAGCGTGCAATCAGCGGGATTCGCGGACCAAGAGGGTTTCGAACTTCCCTGTTGAGGCAACCATGCTGTCGCCCAATTTCCGCTAAACTGGCGAATGAAGCCGTTCAACGGCAGAACATCGAATGACCGCTCCTGGCGCAACTACGCCCTCAAGCGCGGTCGCCGGTGATGTCCGCTGTAAGGCGGTGGCACAACTAACTTTAACGGCCGACATTAGGCGCAAAGCGGCCATTTAGGCCCGGGCGGACGTCAGTCGCCTTTGGATCATGGGCGTGAATTCGCGGGGCGGACGAGCGGCCGCTTAAGATCAAAACTCGGTCGCTCGAGGTAATTGGGTTTTGACCTCAGCGATACTCGAAGATCGACCGGAAAATCCCGGGCGCTATCACCGATAGCGGATTGACCTCCAGGTTCGGCTTGTTGGCGTTGCCCTTGAGCCTGTAGGTGACGCCGATCAGGCCGCGGTCGCGGCCGTTGCCGAGCAGTGCGCCGATCAGCGGCAGTTCGCCGAAGATGCGGTTTACGCCGTAGGCCGGCATGAACGTGCCGGTCATGTCCATATTGTTGTTCTGGTCGTAGAGCGTGCCCTGGAAGGTGGTGCCGATGCGCGAGCCGCGCAGCACGCCGTTGCGCAGCTTCAGATAGCCGCTGCCCTTGTCGATTTCGCTGAAACCGCGCTCGAAATTCACCCTCGACGTGTCGAGATTGCCTTTGACCGCCTCGTTGAGGCTGCGGCTGTCGCCGGCCGGCGTCGTCGACACGATCGAGGCGAGCTTCGGCTCATTAACGATAAAGAAGTTCTTGGCGTCGACCTGGCCTTTCATCGGCCCGTCGCCGGCCCCGGTGAGCGCCAGCGTGATCGAGCCGCCTTCCATATGCTCGTAGATGTTGAGGAAGCGCAGTATGGCGCCGGCGTCGGCCGACTTCATGTTGAGCGTGCGCAGGCCGCCGCCGGTCGTGTTGCTGATGGTGATGGCGGCTCCCGAACTTGCTGTGGCGCTCACCTTGAGCCCGTTCACCCGGGAGCCGGCGGCGCTGTAGTCGAGCTTCAGATTCGACAGCACCTCGTCATGGAAGCCGGTCAGGGAACTGACGTCGGCGCTGACCGAGATCGCATCGACGCCAGTGGTCTTGGTGGCGGTGTCGACGTCGGACGTGAATTGCTTGATCAGCGAGCGTGCGTCTAGCGCGCTGCCGCTGACCTCGACAGCATAGGCCTTGCCCGACCGCTTCACCGAGACGGCGACGTCGTCGCCCCTGTTCAACGTGACCTTGCTGAACCGGGCCGAGGACAAGGCGCCGTTGACCAGCACCGCGCTGCCGTCGATGGAAAAGGTCTTGCCATCGAGTTCGAAATTGGAGAGCGTCGTGGTGTCGCCGGTCTTCGCCATGGCGAAGACGACCTTGGCGGGAATGCCAGGCCCCTTGCTCCAGCCGGCCCAGGGAATGTCCAGCCTGGCATTGGTCAGGTCGGCCGACACGTTCTGGTTGCCGGTGCCACTCTTGTCGATCGCCACCTTGATGGTTCCGGAAAGCAGCGTCGACAGGCCAGGCATGGCGGT
This sequence comes from Mesorhizobium sp. M0663, assembly GCF_040320585.1. Taxonomy (NCBI): domain Bacteria; kingdom Pseudomonadati; phylum Pseudomonadota; class Alphaproteobacteria; order Hyphomicrobiales; family Phyllobacteriaceae; genus Mesorhizobium; species Mesorhizobium sp. M0663. The sequence continues at coordinate 120,074 of NZ_JAMYPX010000016.1, read as the reverse complement.
GGCGCGCGTCTTGTCGTCGAGCACCAGCGCCACTTTACGACTGCGCGGCGGGCCGCCATCCCTGAGCGGCTCGATCAGGTCGAGCTCGGCCGGAATGCCGTTGAGCAGCGCCTTCGCCGAGATCACCGCCCGGTCGGGCGCGACCGTGATCGAGCCGTCGGCATGGCTGACTGTCTGGCCCTCGAACGGCTTGCCCAGCGACAGGTCCTTGTAGTCGAGCGCCACCAGCCAATCGAGTTTGGAAGAGTCGACACCGGACTGCAGCGGAATATCGGCCTTGACGTGGCCGGTCACCGTGCCGGATAGGTCGTCCGGCAGCAGGCCGACATGGCGCATGGCGTTGATCGGGTCAAAGGATGCCAACTCGGCGATTGCCGGCGCCTCGCCGGCGACATCGATGTCGAGCGCGCCGATCACCGGCGGATGGTTCGCGGCCTTGACGGTGAGCGTGCCGTTGCTCGCCGCCACCGTGCGGCCGCTCGGCATATAGACGCTGCCCGACGACAGCGCGACGTCGACGTCATTGCCGTGGAAGCCGACGACGCCAACGGCATCGCGGATCGGCGGAATGCGGCCGGCCGTGTCGAAGCGCGATCCTTCGACCTGGAATCGGCCGAACACTTCATCGGCGGAAAGCGGCACGCCGTTGCCGAGCCGTCCGGGCACGACCTGGAACTGCAGGCTGCCATCGACGACGCGGCCGCCGAACAGGTTCTTAAGCACCCACAGCCTGGCATTGCGCGCCGAAAACCATGGCCATAATTGCTTGACGTGCGAGACCGGCATGTCGTGGACATTGAGCGCCACCGATATGCCCGGCGCCTGGTTGGCGACGAATGAAACCGAAGCCGTGCCCAGCACTTCGCTGCCCGGTCCGGACCGGACGCCGATCTGCTCGGCGACCAGCTTTTGGCTCGTCGGCTGGTAGACGCCGGCGATACGGGCAATGAAGCTGAGTGCCGGCTCCGGCGAATCGGAAGGCGCCAGGGTCGAACCGTCGCTGGTCAGGTCGTAACGATAGGATGGCTCCTCGCCCGCTGCGCCGGTAGCCGGCTTCGGCCCGATCGAACCGGCGAAATCGAAGGTCGAGCGGCCGGTTTTCACCAGCAAACTGTCGACCTGGATTTTGTTCGACCCGGCGACGAGTGTTGCATCGAGATCGATGTCGGCCGGAAGCAGGCCGCGCGAACCGAGATCGAGCACCGATCCGGTCAGTGACAGGGCAGCGGTCAGCCGCGAACCGTTGTCGCCGGTCCCTTCCGACCCCGCCAGCTTCAAGGCGATCGCACCCAATTTGCCACCTGCCGCAGTGTCGGCATCCGCTGCCTGGATGCTGGCGTCCAGCGTGGTGATGCGTCGCGTCGCCGGATCGCGGGTGGCGGAAGCGGCGATGGTAAGCGCCCTGCCGTCGACATCCGCGTCGGATGAAAACTCCATGCTTCCCGGTCCCGACTGCGAGACGGAGGCCTCGGCGATGGTGACCGACTTGACGGATCCGGTCTCGGGCAGTGCCAGTTCGACGTTGCGCAGATCGATCTGGCGCATCGAATCCTCGCGCACCGCGTCGAGCGCGCGGTTGAGGTTGGCGAAGACGGCGGCGGAAAGTTTTTCCGGATCGATGAGGCCGTCCTGGTTGCGCAGCTCGGCCGTCCAGTCGCCGCCGGACGGCATTGCCGCCATGACGATGTGCGCGTCGGAAATCCGGGCGCTGGTCAGCCGTACCTCGCCCGAAAGCAACGGGATCAGCCGGATGCCGAAGCGGACCCGGCCTGCATCGGCCATTGGTTTTCCGTCGGCGGTCTTGAGGCTGACGTCGCTGACCTGCAGCGCAATGAAGCTCGACCCGTCAAGCGTCAGCCGTGCCGGCCCGACGGCAACGTCGACATCGAAGCCGGCCAATTTCTCGATTGCCGTTTCGGCTTCCGCGCGAAGCCGCTCCGAGCCGAAGCCGGACACGCCGATCGCATAGACGCCGGCGGCAGCCAGCAACACAAGGGCGACAAGGCCGGCAAACAGCCGCGCCATCATACGGACGCCGCGACCGATCGACGCCTGGCCGAGCGGCGGGACGCGGCACGCGGACGGAAAGGTTCCCAGGTCGGTGATCTCGTCACGCCTGAACCTGATCTTCTCGTGCTGCGGTAGCTCCTGATCCACGCAATCTTCCGTTGAAACGAATTCGATCGTGGACGAATCCCCGCTCGACATTATATCGATGCAGCCTGGCGCGTAACCTCAAACAAGGGCATCGATATGGCTGACCTCGACGTGGGCGATGTTGCGCCGCAGTTCGATCTTCCGCGCGACGGCGGCGGTTCACTCAGCCTCGCCGCATTGCTGGGAAAACCCATCGTACTCTATTTCTACCCACAGGACGACACCACAGGCTGCACCAACGAGGCGATCGGCTTTTCGCAGTTGAAGCCGGAGTTCGAAAAGGCCGGCGCTGTCGTCATCGGGCTCTCGCCGGACAGCGTCAAGAAACACGACAAATTCAAGGCGAAATACGATCTGAGCGTCGACCTTGTCGCCGACGAAGAGCGCAAAGTGATCGAGGCTTACCATTTGTGGGTAGAAAAGAAGCTCTACGGCCGCACCTATATGGGCGTCGAGCGGGCGACGTTCCTAATTGGCCGGGACGGACGCATCGCCAGGATCTGGCGCAACGTCCGCGTCAAGGGGCACGCCGAAGAAGTGCTGGAGGCGGTTCACGCCCTTTGAGAGCTGCGCCAGGCCGCTGCAATTCGATACCCGTTTTGCGCGAAGACCTTTGCCTGTCGTTCGATCCGGCAAAACTTTGTTAACCCTAATAATGTGTAATCAGGCTCGTCGTTGGTGTCGTAACGAAAGCTTGGTCCCGTGAACGTAGCCAGTCAGTCAGCGGTCTTCGGCAGACGCAAAGAGCCCCACACGGTCATCATCGCCCGGGGCGACCAGATAAGGCATTTCACCATACGCCCGTGGCTTGCGGCATTTTGCGGCTCGGCGCTGGCGGCGATCGTCATTGGCTACCTGCTGGCGACCTCCTATCTGGTGCTGCGCGACGATCTGATCGGTGCCACGACGGCGCGGCAGGCGCGCATGCAGCAGGCCTACGAAGACCGCATCTCGGCACTGCGCAGCCAGGTCGACCGCATCACCAGCCGCCAGCTACTCGATCAGCAACTGATGGAAACCAAGGTCAGCGAGCTGCTGGAACGGCAGAGCCAGCTCAGCCTGCGTCACGGCCGCCTCGGCCCGATCCTCGAACGAGCCGAAAACGAGGTCGCAACGCCGCCCGTGCCGGCGGCAAAGCCGGACGAACATGCCGACGCGACCGGGAGTATCCAGCCGACGGCGTATACTGTCGCCAGCCTTGCCGCTCCTGTGGGCGTTGACGACACCAGGCCGTTCTCGCTGTGGTCGACCCGCGCCGATCCGCTGCCGAGCGAAAGCGCGGCCGACCGGGCAGACAAGCTCTTCGTTTCGATCAACAACTCGCTGAAGGCCATCGAGAGCCAGCAGCTCACCCGCATCGCTACACTTGCCGACAATGCCTACAAAAGCGCCGACGCGATCTCGCAGGCGCTCGAGGCCGCCGGCCTGCCCGTCGATAGCGAATTCGAAAAGAGCGACGTTGGCGGCCCGCTGATACCACTCGACAGCTCGTTGGTCTTCGACAGCAAGGTCAAGGAGTTGGACGAGGCTCTTGACGCGCTGGATCATCTTAAAAAGGAAGCGCGCCGGCTGCCGCTCGCCAACCCCGCCCCCGGCCGCAGCGTTACCAGCCCATTCGGCGTGCGCACCGACCCCATCCTCGGCACGGCCGCCTTGCATTCCGGCATGGATTTCAGGGCGCCGGTCGGTATGCCAGCCAAGGTCACGGCAGCCGGCGTTGTCGTCAAGGCCGGCTGGAACGGCGGCTACGGCCGCATGATCGAGGTCGACCACGGCAACGGTTTTGTAACGCGTTACGGGCATCTCAGCGAAATCGACGTCGCCGTCGGACAGAAGCTCGATGCCGGAGACATCATCGGCAAGACCGGCAACAGCGGCCGCTCAACCGGCCCGCATCTGCATTACGAGGTCCGCCACAACGGCGAGGCAATCGATCCGCTGCGGTTTTTGACCGTCGGCAAGAAGGTCGAGCGGTATCTGTAGAGCCGGCGATTCATTCGGCGTGAAGCCTAGCGCGCGGCCAACCGCCCGCCACGCAATATTAAAGATAGATCGCTTTCAGCCCTCAGCAGCAGCCATGAACGCGCCGAGCCGCCGGTTGAACGGCTCACCGGTCTGCTGAACGCTGTGCCCCGCGCCGGCGATCACGGCACGATCGGCACCAAGCACGTTTTCGAGCACGTCGCAGACGGCGTCGAATGCTGCGCTGTGCCCGCCGGATACCACGCAGTTTCGGGAACGGCGCATCGGCAAGTTGCCGAAGCGGAATTTCGGCCTCCCATGGCCCGCGTTCGACGACGAGCATGGCCGCGCCTTGCGCGAGCGGGAGCGGCAGCGGGTCTGGCAATTGTATCGCCGAGCCGACCAGATGGAGGAACTGGCGCAAGAAAAGCGCGGGATCGTCGCGGGGTCCGCTTTGCCAGTGGGTCTTCAGGCGCGTCACGAGTTCATTCACGGCAACATCCCCGCGCGCAAGGTCAAAGGCCGGCGGCTCGATCACCGTGAGCGAACGGATCGCTCGCGGGCGCATCGCTGCTGCAAGAAGAGAGATGACGCCGCCATAGGAATGCCCGACCAGATGGACGCGGCTTTCGTCCCAGAGGTCATGCGTCCGATCGAGGAATCCGGCGACCAGTCCGGCGTCGACGACGAAATCCTCGCGTTCGGCAGGGGAACTTGATCCGTATCCGGGCCGGTCGATCACAACCAGCTTCCAGCGCTCCGCAAGCGGTTGCTGGGCGGACCATGTCATCATGCCGTTCGTGACGCTGCCGTGGACGAACAGAACCGGCGGCCCGTCGCCCCGCACCTCATAGCCGAGATCAATCCCGTCGAGGGTCAGCTTCGGCATCGCATCTCCTCCCGCAGACCGGCGAGAGGAAGTATGCTCCCTGCAACGGAAAGGCGCAACGAACTCCGATCCCTGGCCGGCTCACAGCCGGGTTCCGAATGGGCTTCAGGGCGCTGATCGGATTGCCGGCCAAGGTCATGCCTGGCTCCCGTCCAGCCGGTGGCGCTTCATACTGGAAAATTGCCAGAGTTGGCCCATCCGCCAGCGGGCGCGAATTCGCCGGGCGTTAGAAGGACCTTGGCCACAGGCGAATTATTTTTGAATTCCATTTGACTGAATAAATATTCGGTGCGAACCTCTGCTCTCTCTCGAGGGCACAAGGCATGGCACTGCGGGGAACCAATCAGGAGTTCGGGCGGCCGTATAACCGGCGCATCGTGCTCGAATCCATCCGCCTTCACGGACCGATCGCCCGCGGCGACATTGCCAGGCGGGTCGGGCTCACCGTGCAGACCGTGTCTACCATCGTTCGCGAGCTGGAAGAGCACGGTTACGTGTTGTCGCTGCGCGAAGAGCCCAAGGGGCGCGGCCTGCCACCGGCAACGCTGCGCATCAATCCGGAAGGCGGCTATGCCGTCGGCATCCACGTCACCCCGCTGGGCATCAATGCCGCCCTGATCAACCTAAGCGGCGATGTTATCGAGAGCACCTACCGCGAAGCCCCAAATGCAACGCCCGACCACGCTTTCGAGCTGATCGGCGCCATGGTGCTCGAATTGACGGCATTGCGGCCCGGCGGCCGCGTTCTCGGCATTGGCATGGCGCTGCCCGGACCGTTCGGCGTGGAGTCCATGAGCTTTGTCGGGCCGACCACCATGACCGGCTGGAAGGATGTGGCGCTGCGCGAGCGGTTGGCCGCCTCGACCGGACTGCCGGCCTTTTTCGAAACCGATATGGCGGCGGCTGCCATCGGCGAGCGCCTCTACGGCCTCGGAACGGCATATTCCGAGTATTACTATCTTTATTTCGGCGTCGGTCTCGGCGGCGTCATGGTGCATGACGGGGCGGCATTGCGCGGCGCCTGGGGAAACGCCGGTGAAATCGGCCACATTCCCGCGGTGCCGGGCGGCGAGCCCTGCCCGTGCGGCAATCGCGGCTGCCTCGAACGGTATCTCTCGCTCGAGGCGCTGCGGCGCCGCAACATCGCCGACGCCGAGTGGGTGAGCGAGATTGCGCCGATCTTCCGCAACGCCGTCACCATCATCGAAAACCTGTTCGATCCCGAAACCATCATCCTCGGCGGGCTTGCCTCCACCGACCTGCTCGAAAGGCTTGCCGGCGCGGCCGCGCACCTGCCCAATTCGGTCTCGGCGCGAAGCGACCGCGCGACCCCCCGCGTCCGCGTCGCGCGCGGCGGCCAGCATGCGGTGTTGCGCGGCGCCGCCGCGCTTGCCGTCTCAGGAGTGCTTTCGCCACGCTTCGGCCAGATCTTCACCGCCGAGCGCGAACGCGGACGAGATCTCTTGCATAACAAGGGGATCGCAGCATGAGCGAACCGCTGCTGGTGCTCGACAACGTAGCCAAGAATTACGGCGCCATCGAAGCGCTGAAAGGCATCAGCTTTTCGATCGACAAGGGCGAAGTGGTGGCGCTTCTGGGCGACAACGGCGCCGGCAAATCGACGCTGGTCAAGATCATTGCCGGCGGCCTGGAGCCGACCTCCGGCCGCATGCTGTTCGAAGGCAAGGAATTCCTCGCCAAGTCCCCCGCCGAGGCCAAGGCCGCGGGGATCGAGACGGTCTACCAGGACCTGTCGCTCTGCACCAATGTCGACGTGGTCGCCAATTTCTTCATGGGCCGCGAGATCACCAGGAAGGTTCTCGGCATTCCGGTGCTCGACGAGCGCGCTATGGAGCAGGTGGTGCAAAAGGCGCTGGCCAGCGCCGGCACCCGCATTCCCTCGCTTCGCACCAATGTCGAGCACCTCTCCGGCGGTCAGCGGCAGGCCATCGAGCTCAACCGATTCGTGCATTTTGGCGGCAAGCTGGTGCTTCTCGACGAGCCGTTCGCAGCGCTTGGCGTCCAACAGACGCGGCGCGGCCTCGACATGATCCGCCAGGTGGCGAGCCAGGGGATCGGTGTCGTCATCATCACCCATATCATGCAACAGGCCTTCCAGGTCGCCGACCGGATCGTGGTGATCCGGCAAGGCGTCGTGGCGGGCGACGTCGCACGCAACAAAACAAGTCCCGACGCGGTGATCAACATGATCACCGGAGAGACGCTCGCCGGTGCCGGACCGGCGAGCTGAGGGACAAATGAGGGGTCCGGCGCAAGAGGAGCGAACGACATGAAGAAAATACTTCTTTCCGTCTTCGGTATCCTGGCACTGGCCTTTGCCACGCTCACGCCGGCATTCGCCCAGTCCAAGGGCACCGTCTACTACATGGTGCCGACATTGCTCGATGAGTTCCAGACCGGCTCGGTGAGCGCGCTGGAATTGTTCCTGAAGCAGGTCGGCTACGAGATGAAGACGTTGAACGCCGACAACAAGACCGACGCTCAGCAATCGCAGATGAACGACGTCATCGCGCTGAAGCCGGCGGCGATCATTCTTGCCGCCGTCGATTTCAATGCGCTGAAACCGTCGATCGAGGCCGCCCGTGCCGCCGGCATCCCGGTGGTCGAGTTCGACCGCCAGATCACCTCGACCCCGTCCGACTTCACCTCGGTGGCCGGAACCGTCGAGATCGGCTACGTCGCCGCCGATCAGGCGCAAAAGCTCCTGACCGCGAAAAACGGCTCGGTGAAGGGCAAGATCCTGCAGGTGCTCGGCGATCCGGGCGATCCCTACACGCTCGACATCCAGAAGGGTTTCGAGGAGAAGATGAAGGCGTTCCCGGACGTCAAAATCATCTCGCTGCCGGCCATGCAATGGGCGGCGGATGCGGCCGGGACCATCGTGAACGACCAGCTGCTCGCCAACCCCGACATCGACCTGATCTTCAGCCACGCCGCGCATCTTTCGGTCGCTGCCGTCGCCTCGCTCGAGGCCGCCGGCAAGAAACCGGGCGACGTCATGCTGATGAGCTCGAACGGCGCTCCGGTCGGCCTCGACCTGATCCGCAAGGGCTGGCTCAACGTCGAAGTCGAGCAGCCGCTCTATGCCCAGGCCGCGGCGGTCGCCATGTTCATGGACAAGGTGGTCAACAAGCAGGAGATCAAGCCCGGCGAATATGATGTGCTTGGCCTGAAATCGACCCTGACCAAAGAAGCGTGGGGGCCGAACATCAAGATCCCCGGCGCTGCGATCACCAAGGAAAATGTCGATAACCCTGCCTTCTGGGGCAACATGAAGCCGCCGACCGAAACCATAAAGCCGGTCGAATAGCAAACTCGCCAGAAGCTCCGGGCCATTGCCGGCCCGGAGCCCAGCCCTGCAGCCCCGGTGCGTTCAAACGGACGCGCACGGGGATGCTGCAGCAATTTTCAACCGCGCCTGATCTTTCCGAAGAACGAATGGTTTTCGGGGTCATGCGCCAACCGGATCCGCAGATGAACCCCCGCACGCGCCAAACCCTCGAGTTCATCCTCGACAATCTTGTCTGGTTCATGCTGGTCTTCGTGCTGGTGGTCTTTTCCATCCTCATCCCGAACTATTTTCAGCTCGGCATTTTTGCCAACATCATCGAGGCGTCGAGCGTGCTCGGCGTCATGTCGATCGGCTTGGCGCTGGTCATCATCGCCGGCCATATGGACCTGTCGGTCGAATCGGTGGCGGCGCTCAGCGCCATGGCGGTCGGCATCCTGTTCTGCTCATCGGGCATCGGCCTCGGCATCCAGTTGCAGCCGCAATGGCTGATGGTTCCAGTTTCGCTGCTCATCGCGCTTGCCGTCGGCGGCCTCATCGGCGCCTTCAACGGCTACCTGGTGGTCAGGGTCAAGATGAGCGCCTTCATCATCACCCTGGCGTCTTACATCTGGGTGCGCGGCCTGGTGCTGGTCATCTCCGGCGGCCGCTCGGCGCAGGACCTTGCGCCGGCGATCCGCTGGTTCGGCATCCAGCGCCTGGGTGGCCTGCCGCTGACAGCCTGGATCGCCATTGCGTGTTTCGTGGTGTTCTCGCTGATCATGGCCAAGACGCCCTTCGGCCGGCACCTGGTCATGATCGGCGGCAACGAGACGGCGACCTTCCGCGCCGGCATCCGCGTCAACCGCAACCTTGTCATAGCCTTTGTCCTTGCCGGCGCCATTGCCGGCCTTGCCGGCTGGGTGCTGGCGATCCGCACCTCCGGCGCGACAGCTAATCTCGGCGTCGGCCTGTTGTTCAATGCCTTCGCCGCGGTCGTCATCGGCGGCGTCAGCCTGAAGGGCGGCGTCGGCACCTTGCCCGGCGTCTATGCCGGCGTGCTGCTGCTCTCGGCCATCAACACGGCGATCAATTTGATGGGCCTGCCGGCCAACTTCACCCAGGTGATCCACGGCCTGCTCGTCCTCGCCGCGGTGCTGCTCGACGCATTCAAGCAAACCATCCGCCAGAGGCTCGCATGACCGGCCGTCTGGAAGATAAGGTCGCGCTGATCGTCGGCAGCGCACGTGGCATCGGCAAGGGCATCGCACAGCGTTTTGCCGAAGAGGGCGCGAAGCTGGTCCTGGCCGACACCGAGGCCGAGGCGGGGCAAGCGACCGCGAACGAACTCGGCGCCGCCTTCATCCGCACCGACATCTCGCAGATGGCTGATGCCGAGGCTGCTGTTGCACTGGCGCTCGACCGTCACGGCCGACTCGACATCATGGTGCAGAATGCCGGAATCTATCCCTGGCAATTGCTGGAAAACACCAGTCCCGACGATTGGGACCGGGTCATGGCGGTGAACTTGCGCGGCAGCTTCATCGCTGCTCGCGCCGCACTGGTGCCAATGAAGGCACAGCATTTTGGCCGCATGCTGTTCACCTCCTCGATCACCGGCCCGCATGTCACCAGCCCCGGCCACGGCCATTATTCAGCGACCAAGGCCGGCATCAATGGGCTGATCCGTTCGGCTGCGCTCGAATTCTCGGGCTACGGCATTACAGTCAACGGCGTCGAGCCCGGCAACATCCTCACTGAAGGCATAGAGCAGCATCGCGGTGCGGCCTTCATCAAGAACATGGAAGACGCCATCCCGCTCGGCCGTCTCGGCAGCCCTCGCGATGTGGCCAATGCCTTCCTGTTCCTGGCCTCTGACGATGCCAGCTACATCACGGGCACGACCATCATCGTCGACGGCGGGCAGCTTTTGCCCGAGGGCAAGGATTTCCGGCTGCTGCCGCCATGATCCTCGATTTCGGCGGCGGTTTCTTCCTGCGCCGGGCGACCACCGCCGATCATGCAGCGCTTGCGATGATCTGTCTCAAGACCGGCGATGCCGGCAAGGACGCCAGCGGCCGCGAGGACGACCCGGAACTGCTCGGCCTCCTCTACACTATTCCCTACCAGGTGCTCGAACCCGAGCTGGCCTTCATTATCGATAGTCCCGCAGGTGCGGCCGGCTACCTGCTTGGCGCGGCCGATACGGGCGCTTTCAATGCCAGCCTGGCATCAGACTGGTATCCCGACTTCAGCGGCGCGTGGCAGACCCGGGACCCGACAGCTCTCGCTGGCGCGGCAGCGACTGGGCGCGGCATCGGGTCCATCATCCCGATTTCGCTGTTCCGCCTGCGCTGACCGCCTATCCGTCGCATGGCCATATCGACCTGTTGCCGCAAGCGCGCGGGAAAGGCATCGGCAGGCGCGCGATGGCCTTCCTCGAGCAGGGGCTTGCCGCGAGCGGCTCTACCGGCATCCACCTCGAAGTCATGCCTGAGAACGATGGTGCGCTAAGGTTCTACAAGGCGATTGGATTTGAGGTGGTGCAGGACGCTGATTCATCGAAGCGTTGTGTTTATGTGGCGAAACGGATTGCTCACGCTCCGGCGATTGCAGGCTGATCTGCGACAAGCCAATCGCCCAAGTTGCAAAGAACCGGGAGGCCTATGGAAGTACAATGCTGCCGTTCTGCAGCAGCCAGTTGCCCCGCGTGAACACCTTTGCCGCGGGAACGAAACCTTCGTCGCGTGCTCCACCGCAGACACGAAAGTCACCAGCATCAACACGGTGCGGGGCTAATTCAAGTGTTGGCGGAGCGTCTACTAGTTCAGTATGGGCGGCAGGGGAACATCCGCGACCGTTCCCCCGGCCACTATCGAGAGCACATAAAGCAGATAAATGGCTAATACCAACAGGGCGAGGAATGAACCGCTGGCAAAGACTCCTGCAACCGCGGCGTCGGGATAAGCTTCGACTTGTTCTTTCTTGAAGGTGTCTTCTTCGTTACGGGTTGTCTTCACAACCCGTTCGCCTGGAAGCCGGTTTTTTTCAGCTTCCTTCGATATCTTATCCGCGAGATCTCCTGCGATCACGGGATCGTCCGGAAGATGACTCGCAAGCCATCCAGGAATATTTTCGCTCCCGCCCATGCCCATACGCAATTGAGATACTGCAAGTTGTAGCTTTCGGCAATCGTTTCCCTCATGAGAGGCAAGCAGATCAGACTTAAGTCCCTGCGGAAAGACAGTTCGAATCAGACCAAAGTCCGAGTAGCACAGTGGTCGGATGCGTCTCACCTGGGCGATCAGCTTGAGCGGTGTAGCCCAAACTGAACACATCGAGGAAAATGGTGGGCGATGACGGGCTCGAACCGCCGACATCTTCGGTGTAAACGAAGCGCTCTACCAACTGAGCTAATCGCCCGCCCCGGGCCGGACCTTTAAGCAGTTAGGACCGGCTTCGCAAGGCCAAATGAGCGGCGAGTGGCTTGGCCGGGAGCCGGTTTCGGCAACAAAGTTCGGCTTGTCAAAAAACCTTCTCCTGTTTGCTGTTATGCTGTCCGGGTCCGCTTGACACCCGGTGGCTTACCCCTTATCCACCGCCCCAACGACGAACACGGCTGACACGTGCTCGTCCATGCGCGGGTGTAGCTCAGTTGGTTAGAGTGCCGGCCTGTCACGCCGGAGGTCGCGGGTTCGAGCCCCGTCACTCGCGCCATTTCTCCTTTGGGGTCACGTCCCCTTGATGTCGGAGAAATGTCGACGTTGATTTGTCAAAAATCATCTTCTTTCGTGACTCGGTCTAGGTCCATTCCTTTCGAATTCTGGCATTGATCCTCATCCATCGACCTGCCCGCCTGTTTGTGGTCGAGCCAGAAGACAATAGCTTCTCGGACAAGAGTCGGGTCTAACCCATTCGCTCCAGCTTACGGTCTCATCCCGCAGTGCCGGGCTTCACCCCTCGGCGAGCAGCGCCTCGACCTCTTGCAGCGTCGGCATGGACGGCGCGGTGCCTGGGCGCGTCACCGAGATGCCGGCGACGGCGCAGGCGATGCGCACCGCTTCCAGAGGTTCGATCCCCCTCGACAGCGCGGCAGCCAGGCCGCCGTTGAAGGCGTCGCCCGCGCCTGTGGTCTCGACCACCGGGCCGGCGGCGACCGCTGCGACATGCTGGGAACGGTCGGCCGTGTGCAGCAGCGCACCGTTTTCGCCAAGCGTCACGATGACTGCCCCAACGCCCTTCTCAAGCAGGCTGTCGGCGGCACGGCGGGCATCGTCGATCGAGGACACCTTGATGCCGGTCAGTTCTTCGGCCTCGGTTTCGTTCGGCGTGATATAGTCGCAAAGCGTGTAGATACGGTCCGGAAGCTTGGCCGCCGGCGCCGGGTTGAGGATGGTGGTCACCCCTGCCCTGCGCGCGATCTCCAGCGCCCCCAGCGCCGCCTCGATCGGCTGTTCGAGCTGGGTGACGAAAACGCCGGCCGCGCGGATCAGGCCGGCATTTGCCTCGATATCGGCGGGCGAGATCAGCATCGCCGCACCAGGGCTGACGATGATCGCGTTGTTGCCGCTCGTCTCCTCGATGAAGATATAGGCGGCACCGGTGTAGCTTTCCGGCGTGTCGATGACGGCGCTCTTCACGCCGGCGTGCGACCAGGTCTGTCTCGCCATATCGGCAAAGGGATCGACGCCGAGGCGGGTAAGGAAGGTGACATCGGCGCCGAGCCGGCCGGCTGCCACCGCCTGGTTCGAGCCCTTGCCGCCGGGGCCGAGCGTGAAGGACGTGCCCAGGATCGTCTCGCCCATGCGCGGCTGGCGGGCGGCGCGGTAGGCCGTATCGGCGACGAAGACGCCCAATATGACAACCGGCTTCATGACGATCGGTTTCGCCGGCATGCCGCTACTCCGCATCCGGTGGCACGACGCCCTTGCGGAACGCAAAACAGCCATAGAAGCGGCGCTCGCCGGTCTGGATGACGCAATAGGCCTTCTTGGCGCGTTCGTAGAAGGCGTAGCGCTCGACCGAGATCATCGGCCAGGCCTTGCCCTCGGCGGCATCGATCTCTTTCTGCACTTCCTGCTGCACGGCGGGAATGTCGTCCGGCTTGCCGACGATCTCCATGCGCGCGGCCGCGTCGTCGACGAAGGTGTCCAGCGGATAGAGCGACAGTACCGCCTTGACCACGTCGGCCGCCGACGCGTCGATGCGCAGCAGCCGGCCAAGCACGGTCTGGCGCGCCACCGAATCGGACGGGAAATTGGTGTCGGCGATAATCAGATCGTCACCGTGGCCCATCGCCCGCAGCGCCTGCAGCACATCGGCATTGAGCAGCGGATTGATTCCTTTGAGCATGGTATTCCTCGCGAAGTTTGCTGGGGCGAAATCAGAGACGCTTGCCGGTCTCTGCGTCGAAGAGATGCACCTGGTCGAGCCGCGGTTTCAGGTGCAGTGTGTCGCCCGGCTTGAAGTCGTGGCGCTCACGGAACAGCGCCACCATCTCGCCCTCGCCGAAGCGCAGGAACACCAAAGTCTCGGAACCGGTCGGCTCGACCACCGAAATCTTCGCCGGAACACCATCGGGATGGATTTCGAGATGCTCGGGCCGCACGCCGTAGACGACATTACGGCCATCCTCGACGGCACTGGTCGCCGCAATCGGGAACGGCGTCCCGGCGATCTCGACGACGGGCTTGTCGCCCTTGCGCACGACGCCCTTGAGCAGGTTCATCGAGGGCGAGCCGATGAAGCCGGCGACAAACAGGTTGGCCGGCCGGTCGAATAATTCCAGCGGCGCGCCGACCTGTTCGATGCGACCGTCGCGCATCACCACGATCTTGTCGGCCATGGTCATGGCCTCGATCTGGTCGTGGGTGACGTAGATGGTGGTGGTCTTCAGCCGCTGGTGCAGTTCCTTGATCTCGGTGCGCATCTGGACACGCAGCTTGGCGTCGAGATTGGAGAGCGGCTCGTCGAAGAGGAACACCTGCGGGTTGCGCACGATGGCGCGGCCCATGGCGACGCGCTGGCGCTGGCCGCCAGAGAGCTGGCGCGGATAGCGCTTGAGGTAGGGATTGAGGTCGAGGATGTCGGCGGCACGCTTGACCCGCTCAGTGACCACCGCCGGGTCGGTTTTGCGCAGCTTGAGAGCAAAGGCCATGTTCTGCTCGACCGTCTTGTGCGGATAGAGCGCGTAGTTCTGGAACACCATGGCGATGTCGCGCTTGGCCGGCGGCAGATGGTTGACGACGCGCTCGCCGATGGCGATGGTGCCGCCGGAGACCGTTTCCAGCCCGGCCACCATCCTCAGCAGCGTGGACTTGCCGCAGCCGGAAGGCCCGACCAGCACCACGAACTGCCCGTCGGCGATGTCGACGCTGACATCGTGCAGAACCTTGACGGTTCCGAACGCCTTGGCCACATTGCGGATCGCGACTTGAGCCATCATTCCCCCTTCAGTTGCCGTGAAGCTAAACAACGCAAACGGCGAGGGCAAGTCAGTCTCTTATAGATAAAAAACCCATTCACGTTGACACCGCACTTCGTTGTGCGAATAGTGACAGTGTCCGGCTTATGACCCTGTTCCGGGCGCACCGGTACGCTTGTCCGGCACTGAATGCCAAGCGTCGCGGGAGGGAGAATTCGGGCCGCTATTTACGGGAGTCGCTGTCGTTGGGGAACATAATCGGCGCTCCACCATCTGAACCAATTCACAATTGACCTTCTGGGAGGAACGAAATGAAAGTCAGCCTTTATAACCAACTTGTCCGCGCCGGGGCCACCCGCCGCGACGTGCTGAAGGGAGCGGCCAGCATGGCCGCCCTCGCGGCGGCCTCAAGCGCCGGACTTGGTGCGCTGACGCGCACGGCTGCGGCCGCCGACGACCTGCGTGCGCAGATCCTGCAGATCCCGGGTGTCGGCAAGGGTCAGCCGACCGATGCCGACTTCCAGCAGGTCGGCGAGCTTTGCCTTGGCGCCACCAAGGCCAATGTCAAGGAAGGCGAATTCGCCGGTGTCGAACTCACCTTCATGGGTCTCAACAACCAGAACCTGCACAATGTGCTGTTTCGCGGCTTCCTGAAGCCGTGGGAGACCTATACCGGCGCCAAGATCAACTGGATCGACCTGGCGCAGGCTGACTACAACGCCCGCCTGCAGCAGTCGATCGCGACCGGCACCGTCGATTTCGACATCATCGAAATGGGGGCACCGTTCGAAGGCGACGTCTGCGGCAAGGGTCTCACCTCCGAGATGCCGGACTGGGTCAAGGACCAGATCGACATGAAGGATGTCGTGGCCTATCTGCAGCCGCCGGTGGGCACATGGGACGGCAAGCAATATCGCGTGACCGTTGACGGCGACGCACATAATTTCAACTACCGCACCGACGTGTTTGCCGATGCCGACCTCGCCAAGGCCTGGAAGGACGGCGGCGGAGAAGGCGAATGGGGCGTGCCGAAGACCTGGCAGCAGGTGCAGGCGGTGACGAAATTCCTCAAGGGCAAGCAGGTGAAGGGCCAGGATGTCTTTGGCTACCTCGATGCGCCCAAGCCCTGGGGCGGTTTCGGCTTCTATTTCCTCGGCAGCCGCGCCAGCGCCTACGCCAAGCATCCCGATGACAAGGCCTGGCTGTTCGATGCCGACACGATGAAGCCGCGCGTCAACAATCCGGCATGGGTGCGGGCGATCCAGGACGTCATCGATGCCCTGCCCTCCGAACCCGCCGACCAGATCAATGCCGACCCGAACACCACCGCCTTCCAGCAATTCCTGGCAGGCA
Source organism: Mesorhizobium sp. M0663 (assembly GCF_040320585.1). Classification (NCBI taxonomy): domain Bacteria; kingdom Pseudomonadati; phylum Pseudomonadota; class Alphaproteobacteria; order Hyphomicrobiales; family Phyllobacteriaceae; genus Mesorhizobium; species Mesorhizobium sp. M0663. Next base: position 104,000 of record NZ_JAMYPX010000016.1, on the reverse strand, counting down.
CCGGTTCGATGGTCACCTGGTGGGGCGACGTCGGTTCGAACGTCAAGACCAACGATTCCTCGGTCGTCGGCGACATCACCGGCTTTTCGATCCTGCCGGGCTCGGACGACGTCTACAACTCCAAGACCGGGCAGTGGGACAAGCTCGCCAGCGGGCCGAACCATGCGCCAAACTGCGCCTATCTCGGCTGGGGCGTTTATGTCATGGCCCGCGTCGACAACGACGAAAAGAAGAAGAAGGCGGCATGGTCTGCCGCTGCCCATCTCGGCGGCAAGGACCTGTCGCTCTGGTGCGCGGCCTATCCGTCGGGTTTCCAGCCCTATCGCAACTCGCATTTCAACATTCCGGAATGGGTGGCGGCGGGCTACGACGAGGCATTCATCACCTCGTATCTGAAGTCGGAAGCCGACAGCTACAACCATCCGAACGCGGCGATCGAGCCGCGCATCCCCGGCATCTTCCAGTACTACAGCGCCGCCGAGGACATTTTGGCCAACACCTTTGCCGGCAAGATGAAGGCGCAGGAAGGCGCCGACGCCATCGCAGCCGCCTGGGAGAAGCTCACCGACCAGATCGGCCGCGACAAACAGGTCAAGCTCTACAAGGCCTCGCTCGGCATGTAGGCTGAGATAGTGAAACTGGTTCGGCGGCGCACAGCCGCCGGACCTCACCTTGACCGACTTGGCCTCGACCGGCTCGGCCGGTCATCGAGCCTCCTGTGAACGGGCAAGAACGCGTGGCTGACCGGACCCTGGCTGACCAGACTTTGTCGACAAGTGAATGGCCGGCAGGCGCCGTGCCATCCGACCTGATACCGCGGAGCCGCAAACGGCTTGGCTGGGCGCTGATGGCTGCTGCGACGCTCGGCCTTCTGGCGGTGATCGCGCTGCAAATCCTCTACAAGAGCGAGGTCGACACTATCGGCTTCGACACCTGGCGGCCGGTGGTCTACGCCTATGTGCTGTGGGGTGTCGCGCTCGGCATCGGCCAGGTACTGACGCGCGGCGAGGACGGCCAGCGCGCTCTGTTCCTGCTGCCGGCGCTGCTGTTTACCATTGCTATGGTGATCTTCCCGACGCTGTTCGGCTTCTACATCGCGCTGACCGACTGGAACCTCAGTTCCTTCAGCGGACGGCAGTTCAACGGGCTCGACAATTTCTGGCAGATGCTGAACGACGCCTATTATCGCAACGCGCTGTTCAACATGGTGCTCTACGTGCTGGCGGTGTTCGTCGAATATGTCATCGCCTTCGGCCTGGCGCTGCTGCTCAACGCGCAGATCCGGGCGCGAAAATTCTTCCGCGTCGTGTTTCTCATGCCGCTGATGCTGTCGCCGGTCGCGGTGTCGTGGATGATCGGCAAGTCGCTGATGGAATACCGCTTCGGGCCCGCCGCGACGCTGGCGCGCCATCTCGGCTGGGAAAACCCGGCCTTCTTCTCCAACCCGATCACCGCCCGCATCTCGATCATGGTGCTCGACGCGTGGACGTTCATCCCGTTCATGATGATCATGCTGCTCGCCGGCCTGCAGGCGATGTCGCGCGAGGTGCTCGAGGCAGCGCGTGTCGATGGCGCGACTGCCTGGCAGACCTTCTGGCAGGTCACCTTCCCGCTGATGCTGCCGGTGTCGGTGACAGCGGTCATCCTGCGCATCATCTTCAAGCTGAAGCTCGCCGACATCATCATCACCGTCACCTCCGGCGGGCCGGGCGGCGCGACCGATTCGGTGTCCAGTTTCATCTACCGCGAATATCGCGACCGCTCGAACGTCGGCTACGGCACGATGCTGGCGATGGCCTATTTGATCATCATCATCGTGTTCGTGACCTGGCTGCTGAAGTTCGCCAGCCGCTTCGTGCGCAACGTCAATTGATCGGGCCGGCAAGATGAGCGTTCAAACCACCGACTTTGCCGCCTCCGAAATCCGCTCGCCGGCGAGCTTCGTCGCCAACCGCGTCTTCATCTATGGCGCCCTCATCTTTTGGGCTTTCATCTGCCTGTTCCCGATCTATTGGACGATAACCACTTCGTTCAAGACTGCGGTCGACGTCACCCAGGGTCATCTGATCCCGTTCGTCGACTTCCAGCCCGACTGGAAAGGCTGGCGGTCGCTCGGCCTGTCTCCGGACTCGATCTTTCGGACGTCGACGGTTCGCGACGAGTTTATCAAGCGCTTCATGAATTCGGTTATTACTTCGGTCGGCGCCTCGACCCTCGCCATCGTCATCGGCAGCCTCGCCGCCTATGGGCTGACCCGCTATCGTTACAAGTTCGCCTGGTTCAGGAACGAGGATATTTCCTTCTTCTTCCTGTCGCAGCTGATCCTGCCGCCGGTGGTTTTGGCCCTGCCCTTCCTCGTGCTTTACCGGGAGGTCGGCCTGCTCGACACGCGCGTCGGGCTGATCCTGCTCTACACGCTGATGGTGCTGCCGATCGTCATCTGGATCATGCGCGACCAGTTCAACTCCATCCCGGTGGAGTTGGAGGAGGCAGCACTCGTCGACGGCCTGTCGATCTGGGGCGCCTTCTTGCGCATCGTCATGCCAATCGCGCTGCCGGGCATGGTCGCCGCCTTCATCCTGGCGATGGTGCTGTGCTGGAACGAGTATTTCTTCGCCGCGCTTTTGACCTCGACCGACGCAAAGACCATTCCTGTCATGGTGGCCAGCCAGACCGGCTCACAAGGCATCAACTGGTGGTCGATGGCAGCGCTTGCCACCGCCGCCATCACACCGCTCGCCGTCATCGGCATCGCGCTCGAGCGTTACCTGATCATGGGCATGACAGCGGGCGCGGTGAAATAACTGCGCCGGCTCTCCCTTCTCCCCTTGTTGTGGGAGAAGGGAAAAGCGCGCTAACCCGAAAGTGTTGCCCGCAAATGCTCGAGGATCATGGCCACCCCTTTTTGCCCCAATTCCGCCGAGGCTTCGGGCGCACTTGCCGTGTACCAGCCGGTGTTGTCGGCGAAGCGGCCGGCATCCACCGCTTCCGGGCACAGCGCCAGCATCAATGACGTCTCGCCGGTGCCGGCATGGTCGAACGGGTACCGGCTGTGCATTGAAGCCGGCATCAGCGGATGCACTTGCACCCAGTTGAAGAAATTGCTGCCCTCGTCGTGCTCGGCATAATAGTCGGCCATCGCCGGAGAGCCCCACCAGCCTTCGCCACGTTCTTTCTCCAGGAAGCGGAAGATCGCCTGCCGGCCGGCGGCCTTGAAGGCGAGATCGGTCGGCATGCCGGCGGCAAAATTTTCGGTCTGGTGGTGAATGATGGCGTGGATGTTGCGGAAGCCGATGCGCAGCAGGCTGTAGAACAGTTCTTCCGCAAATGGCGCCAGCACATTGCCACCGACCTGCACCGAACCACTGCCTTCCGGTGCTGCAACAGCATAGCTCGCCGCGCCGTAATGGAAGGGTGGCAGAATGACGATCTCGGCTTCTTTTTCGAACAGTTCCAGGCTCTTGACCACCGCCAGCGTGTCCATGCCGACGGCCATGTGCTCGCCGTGATATTCAAGCACACCGAGCGGCAACACGACCGGCCAGTTTTCGGCGATCACCTTGCGTATCTGATGCGGCAGCATCAATTCGTAGCGCATGACACCTACTCCATATTGGTGTGGCGGGCGCGCATCGCTTCCGGCGAGACGCCGGTCAGATCCCTGAGCTTCAGCACCATCACTTCGAAGAGGACGAACAGCGCGCCTTCGAAAACCGAGCCCATCGGCAGGACGGATGTCTTTTCGGGACCCTGGTCGTCGGCCATGGTCTGAGCCGGGATAAGCAGTGCGAAATCGGCCAGCTTCGCGGCAGTGCTGTCGGCTTGCGCGGTGAGCAGCAGGACTGTGGTACCGGCCTCGCGCGCGACCTGCATCAAGGTCAGCACGGTCGACGTCTCACCCGGGCCGGAACTTGCGAGGAAGACATCGGCCTCGCCCAGCGGCGGCGTGGTCATGTCGCCGACGACCGACACCGGCAGACCGAGATGGTAGAGCCGCATGGCAAAACCCTGGACCTGCAGCGCCTCGCGGCCGCAGCCATAGGTGACGATCTTTTTCGCGCCAGCCAGGATGGCGCAAGCGGCGTCGATGCGGCTTGCGTCGATACGCTCCAGCACGGTGCCAAGCTCGTTCAGCGCAATCCCAAACAGGTTTTCGCCGGCGTCCGTCATAACATTTGCACCAGCTTGCAGGTGCCGGAGAACCATTTGAATATCTTAGTCACCTCTGCCCCGAACAGCTTGTTTTCACTCATGCTATCACCGCGAAAATCGGTGTCCAACGACACGCAGTGCTTTTGATGCGCTACAGCCGTGATAGTGTCACGGCAAATCCAAATGAGGAAACGACAGCATATGAAGACACGGCATTTCGACCGCATCGGTAATGGCGGCATCACCTTCACCGAGCTCGGCTTCGGCACTGCGCCGCTCGGCAATCTCTACCGCGCCGTCTCCGACGAGGATGCCAATGCTACGCTGGAGGCGGCATGGCGGGTCGGCTGCCGCTACTACGATACCGCGCCGCTCTATGGGCTGGGCCTAGCCGAAACGCGACTCAATCCGTTCCTGCGTTCGAAGAAGCGCGACGACTACGTGCTGTCCAGCAAAGTCGGGCGCATCATGCGCGCCTGCCCGCCGGAACAGCGCACCGGCATCGGCAAATTCTTCGACACCCCATCGCGCCGCGAGGTCTACGATTACAGCTATGACGGCGTCATGCGCTCCTTCGAAGCCTCGCTGGAACGACTCGGCGTCGACCGCATCGACATCCTCTTCGTGCATGATGTCGACATCTTCACCCATGGCAGCAAGGAAGCCTCGGACCAGCGCATCCAGGAATTCATGAGCTCCGGCTATTACGGATTGCTAGCATTGCGCGACCAGGGCGTGATCAAGGCGTTCGGCGGCGGCATCAACGAGTGGCCGGTTGCCCAGACGCTGGCCGAGCGCGGCGATTTCGATCTGTTCCTGCTTGCCGGGCGTTACACGCTGCTGGAGCAGGAAGCGCTGCAGTCTTTCCTGCCGCTATGCCAGCAACGCGGCATCGGCATCGTTCTCGGCGGGCCGTACAATTCCGGCATCCTGGCAACCGGGCCGAAGCCCGGCGCCTACTACAACTATTCGGAGGCGCCGCAGGACATCATCGACCGCGTCACCCGCATCGAGGCCGTCTGCAAGCGCCACGGCGTGCGCCTGATCGAGGCGGCGCTGCAGTTCCCGCTGCTGCATCCTTCGGTCGTCTCGGTAATCCCCGGCGGCCAGCGGCCGGGCGAAGTCGAAAGCAATCGCTCGCTGCTCGACGCGAAACCGCCATCGGCGCTGTGGGCCGATCTCAAGAAGGAAGGCTTGATGCGCACTGACGCGCCGACGGCATAGCGCCGCCTTTTCCAACGACGCTGCGGGCACAGAAAAGAAAAACCGGATATACCGGCTTTTCTTTTCTCTGAAAGACTTAAGGAGGCGCTTAGTTGACCGCGTCCTTGAGGCCCTTGCCGGCCGAGAACTTCGGCACGGTGCGCGCCGGGATCTTCACTTCCGCACCGGTCTGCGGATTGCGGCCGGTCGACGCGGCGCGTTGTGACACGGTGAAATTTCCGAAGCCGACAAGCCGGACATCGCCGCCCTTTTTCAGTTCGCCGGTGATGACGGAAAACACCGCATCAACCGCCGACTGCGCGTCACCCTTCGAAATACTCGCGGCATCGGCGACAGCGGACACCAGTTCGTTCTTGTTCATAAAAATTCCCTTCCATGAGAAAACCGGAACACTCGACTCATCCGGCAGGAAACGGACTTTAGAAAGAAGCGCTCCGGCAACCAAGTCGAAAAGCGCCGGGAAAGTCGAAAAAAGCCCGGAAATCCGGGGTTCTTCACATGAAAAAGCCGGGCTCAAGGCCCGGCTCTCTCTTTGTGCATTGCAACTTTAGCAAGAGCTAATGCGCCAGCGATTTACCAGCTTCGTCCCCGACATCGACCACGGCCGGCGCATTGACGGGTTCAACCCACTGGATCGGTTCCGGCATGCGCACCAGCGCATGGCGCAACACTTCGCCAACGCGTGAGACCGGAATGATCTCCATGCCGCTCTTCACGTTCTCCGGAATCTCCGCCAGATCCTTGGCGTTCTCTTCCGGGATCAGCACCTTCTTGATGCCGCCGCGAAGTGCGGCAAGCAGCTTCTCCTTGAGGCCGCCGATCGGCAGCACCCTGCCGCGCAGCGTGATCTCGCCGGTCATCGCCACATCGGCCTTGACCGGGATTCCGGTCAGCACCGAGACGATCGCCGTCGCCATCGCCACGCCAGCCGACGGTCCGTCCTTGGGCGTTGCGCCTTCCGGCACGTGGACGTGGATATCGCGCTTGTCGAACAGCGGCGGCTCGACGCCGAAATCGATGGCCCGCGAGCGGACGTAGGACGCCGCCGCCGAAATCGATTCCTTCATAACGTCGCGCAGATTGCCGGTCACGGTCATGCGGCCCTTGCCGGGCATCATGACACCTTCCACCGTCAACAGCTCGCCGCCGACTTCCGTCCAGGCGAGCCCGGTGACCACGCCGACCTGATCGTCGCTCTCGACCTGGCCGAAGCGGAAGCGCGGAACACCAAGATAATCGGCAAGATTGTCCGCCGTGATGTTGATCGTCTTCTTCTTCGTCTTCAGGATCTCGGTCACCGCCTTGCGCCCGAGCTTCATCAGCTCGCGCTCCAGGCTCCTGACGCCCGCTTCACGGGTGTAGGTCTGGATGATGCCGCGGATCGCGTCCTCGCCGACGGAGAATTCCTTCGGCTGCAACGCGTGGTCGCGGATCACCTTGGGCATCAGGTGACGCTTGGCGATCTCGATCTTCTCGTCCTCGGTGTAGCCGGCGATACGGATGATCTCCATGCGGTCCATCAAGGGCGCAGGGATGTTCAGCGTGTTCGCCGTCGTTACGAACATCACGCTCGACAGGTCGTATTCGACCTCGAGGTAATGGTCCATGAACGTCGAATTCTGCTCGGGATCGAGCACCTCGAGCAAAGCCGATGACGGATCACCGCGGAAATCCTGGCCCATCTTGTCGATCTCGTCGAGCAGGAAGAGCGGGTTGGATTTCTTCGCCTTCTTCATCGACTGGATGACCTTGCCGGGCATCGAGCCGATATAGGTGCGGCGGTGACCGCGGATCTCGGCCTCGTCGCGCACGCCGCCCAGCGCCATGCGGATGAACTCACGGCCGGTCGCCTTGGCGATCGACTTGCCGAGCGAGGTCTTGCCGACGCCGGGAGGTCCGACGAGGCACAGGATCGGCCCCTTCAGCTTCTTCTGACGGCTCTGCACGGCGAGGTATTCGACGATGCGGTCCTTGACCTTGTCGAGGCCGAAATGGTCGGTATCGAGCACGTTTTGGGCAAAGGCCAGATCCTGCTTGACCTTGGAGTTCCTGCCCCACGGGATCGACAGCAGCCAGTCGAGATAGTTGCGCACGACGGTCGATTCAGCCGACATCGGCGACATCGTCCGCAGCTTCTTCAGTTCGGCTTCCGCTTTTTCGCGGGCCTCCTTGGAGAGCTTGGTCTTCTTGATGCGCGCCTCGATCTCGGCGGCCTCGTCGCGGCCGTCCTCGCCCTCGCCGAGCTCCTTCTGGATCGCCTTCATCTGCTCGTTGAGGTAGTATTCGCGCTGCGTCTTCTCCATCTGGCGCTTGACGCGCGAGCGGATGCGCTTCTCCACCTGCAGCACCGAGATTTCGGCTTCCATGAAGCCCATCGCCTTCTCCAGCCGTTCCTTGACGGAAAGCGTGGCGAGCATCTCCTGCTTCTCGGGGATCTTGATGGCAAGATGCGAAGCGACCGTGTCGGCGAGCTTGGAATAGTCGTCGATCTGGCTGGCGGCACCCACCACTTCGGGCGAGATCTTCTTGTTCAGCTTGACGTAGTTCTCGAAGTCGGTGACCACGGAACGGGCCAGGGCCTCGACCTCGACCTCTTCCTCCTCCGGTTCGACCAGCGCCGCAGCACGGGCTTCATGGAAATCGGGACGGTCGGTGAACGCGACGATTTTCGCGCGCGAGGCACCTTCGACCAGCACCTTCACGGTGCCGTCCGGCAGTTTCAGCAATTGCAGCACATTGGCGAGCGTGCCGATGTCAAAGATGGCATCGGGCTCCGGATCGTCGTCGGCGGCATTCATCTGGGTCGCAAGCAGGATCTGCTTTTCCTGACCCATCACTTCTTCCAGCGCCTTGATCGACTTTTCACGCCCGACGAAGAGCGGAACGATCATGTGCGGGAACACCACGATGTCGCGCAGTGGGAGGACTGCGAAGACGCCGTCGCTGGGAGCCTTGGATAATTTGGCCATTGTCCAACCTTTCATGTCGCGGCTGCCAATCGGCCAACCGCGAATCTCATATTAACGACCGGGGATCGTTCCGCCTACCACCGTTTGTGACGGGAGTTTTACAGCACAGAATTCGGCACCACGGCCTTCTGCCATTAGTTGGAGGCACGGGGGGTAAAGATCAAGGGTCAACACGGTCCGTCCCTCCAATCCGCAGCCATTACGCGGCGCCGTACGCGGTCTGCGACAGCAAAACGGCGCCCTGCGGCGCCGTTTCGGAAAAAAAATCCATTGCCGGCTCACGTCAGGCGCTGACGTTGCCCTTCTTTTCCTTCTGCTCGGAATAGATGTAGAGCGGCCGGGCGTTGCCTGACACCACCTCTTCCGAAATAACCACTTCGCGCACGCCTTCCAGCGCCGGCAGCTCGAACATGGTGTCGAGCAGGATCGCTTCCATGATCGAACGAAGGCCGCGCGCGCCGGTCTTGCGTTCGATGGCGCGCTTGGCGATCGCCGAGAGCGCGTTCTCGTGGAAGGTCAGGTCGACATTCTCCATCTCGAACAGCCGCTGATACTGCTTGACCAGCGCGTTCTTCGGCTCGGTCAGGATCTGGATCAGCGCCGGCTCGTCGAGGTCCTCCAGCGTCGCCAGGACAGGCAGACGGCCGACGAACTCTGGAATGAGGCCGAACTTCAAGAGATCCTCAGGCTCGACCAGGCGGAAAACATCGCCGGTGCGGCGATCCTCGGGCGAAGCGACGATGGCGCCGAAACCGATCGAGGTCTTCCTGCCGCGATCCGAGATGATCTTGTCCAGGCCGGCGAAAGCGCCACCGCAGATGAACAGGATGTTGGCGGTGTCGACCTGCAGGAATTCCTGCTGCGGATGCTTCCTGCCGCCTTGCGGCGGCACGGAGGCGACGGTGCCTTCCATGATCTTCAAAAGTGCCTGCTGCACGCCCTCGCCCGACACGTCGCGGGTGATCGAGGGATTGTCCGACTTGCGCGAGATCTTGTCGATCTCGTCGATATAGACGATGCCGCGCTGGGCGCGCTCGACATTGTAGTCGGCCGACTGCAACAGCTTCAGAATGATGTTTTCGACGTCCTCGCCGACATAGCCGGCCTCGGTCAACGTCGTCGCGTCGGCCATGGTGAAGGGGACGTCGATGATGCGGGCCAGCGTCTGCGCCAGCAACGTCTTGCCGCAGCCGGTCGGGCCGATCAGGAGGATGTTCGACTTCGCCAGCTCGACGTCGTTGTTCTTGCCGGCATGGGCGAGGCGCTTGTAGTGATTGTGGACGGCCACCGACAGCACGCGCTTGGCGTAGGGCTGGCCGATGACGTAGTCGTCGAGAACCTTGAGGATTTCCTGCGGGGTCGGCACGCCCTCGCGCGACTTCACCATCGAGGTCTTGTTCTCCTCGCGGATGATGTCCATGCACAGTTCGACGCATTCGTCGCAGATGAACACCGTCGGCCCGGCGATCAGCTTGCGCACTTCGTGCTGGCTTTTGCCGCAAAACGAGCAATAAAGCGTGTTCTTGGAATCACCGCTGTTGTTGCCGACCTTGCTCATTTTCCTGTCCTTTCATGGCCGCCCGCCGATGGTCTGGTTGAAAGGGCGCATATTCAATCTATCGCGGGAATCCGCTGCCGCCAGTGCCCCGGCTCCCGCAACGCATTCCGTACGAAACACAAATCGGAAAACGGGGCAATGATTCGAACAACCCCACGCAAAGCTAAGCCGTCGAAAATCAACATAGCCTTAACGTAGGCAATTGCACCCGTCGAGGGAACAGCCAATTGTGGCCGAAATGCCGCAAGCTGCGCCAAAAGCGCGTGATCCCGCCACTCATTGCCACCGCGGGGCCACCGCGGGCCTATAAGGCAATACCTTCGACTGGCTCACGTGACGAAATGACCTTGTCGATGAGGCCGAAATCCCTGGCCTCGTCGGCAGTCATGAAATGGTCACGGTCGAGCGTCTTTTCAATCTCATCGTAGCTCTTGCCGGTGTGCTTGACGTAAACCTCGTTGAGGCGACGCTTCAGCTTGATGATGTCCTGGGCATGGCGCTCGATGTCGGAAGCCTGGCCCTGGAAGCCGCCGGAAGGCTGGTGGACCATGATGCGGGCGTTCGGCGTGGCAAAGCGCATGTCCTTGTGGCCCGCCGTCAAGAGCAGCGAGCCCATCGAGGCGGCCTGACCGATGCAGAGCGTCGACACCGCAGGCTTGATGAACTGCATGGTGTCGTAGATCGCCATGCCGGAGGTGACGACGCCGCCGGGTGAGTTGATATAGAGGTTGATTTCCTTCTTCGGATTCTCCGCCTCGAGGAACAGCAGCTGCGCGCAGACCAGCGTCGCCATGCCATCCTCGACCGGGCCGGTGATAAAAATGATGCGCTCCTTGAGGAGCCGCGAGAAAATGTCGTAGGCCCGCTCGCCGCGATTGGTCTGTTCGACCACCATCGGAACGAGGTTCATGTAGGTTTCGACGGGGTTCTTCATGGACTATCCCTTTTTGAGGATGGGATTCCGGCGCCGGAGATTTGCAATCGGGCAGAATCGGTTCTGGATCGTTATTGTGTAAATAGGATGCCGGCTCACCCTAGCGCAAGGCCGCCTCTCCTAGCCATCCAGTTAAGTCGAATCAAGGTTTCCAAACCAGTTTCGCTTGTCGCCGTGCCGGCAGCCGCTCTCCTGCCGTGGGAAGGGGCGCTCATGCCTGGCCGTTGTTTAGCAGTTTCTTAACCGCATCGCTTAACGAAAAGTGGTGAAACCGCTTTTTCCGGCCACGGCTTGCCCTACAATTCAACGTTGAACTCGCTTCACGCAGTTCAAACAGGGGGAGTGCGATGATCAAGAAAGTTGCTTCCTTGGCCGTTACCGGCATCAGCGTTCTCGGCATGGCGTCCGAAACGGCTGCCGGCGGACGCGCGGTCGAATGCTACGAGCAGGTCAATCGGCCGGCCGTCTACGACACCGTCTACGAGGATGTGCTCGTCAGCCCAGCCGGCCAGCAGGTGCAGTATGAAGCGCCGATCTACGGGACGCGCGAGCGCGTGGTGCAGATCGCACCGGCGCGCGTCAGCTACGAGATCGTGCCCGCCATCACCCGCACCATCTACCGGTCCGTGAGGGTCAATGACGGCGGCTATTCCTGGGAATGGCGCATCATTCATGGCCGCAAGGTGCTGTGCAAGGTCAGGCACAGGGCGCGCTATGAACGCGTGGCCGAAATCGTCGTGGTTGAGCCGGAACGCCGACGGCGCGTTGTCCTCCCCGCCGAATACGAGAGCGTCGCCGAAGAGGTTCTCGTGCGACCGGAGCAACGGCGCATCATCGACATTCCGGCGTCTTATCAGACAGTGCCTCGCCGCGTGGTGGTCAGGGAGGGCTCATCCAGCTGGCGGCGCGTGCATATTCCGAGGCATTGCCGATACTAGGCGCTCAGGCCACCTCTGCTCTGAGCCATTTCCTCAGGCCGCCGACATCGCCGCTGCCGACGCAGGCCGCAACCCTTCTGCCGACCGCCGCGCCGAACTTGTAGCCGTGGCCGGAGCAGGCCGAGACGATCAGGCATCTGCCTTTCTGGTGGGCCAGAAATTTCTCGTCGGCGGTAAAGGTGTAGGCGCAGGTGACCACTTCGGTGACCTTGTGCTCCTCGATACGAGCGATCGGCGGTGAAAACAGGTTGCGGATTGCCTCCCCCTCGCCCGGTACCGGCTGGCGGTTCCAGTCGGCATCGCTGGTCGGCACCCTGTGCAGGCCCGAGCCGAATTTCATGCCAGCGCCGCCGGAGGGCGGGATCACGTAGCCGTCGACGCTGCCGCCAATGTTGAGGACGACCGGTGCTGCCTGCCAGACCGCTTTCAGGTCCGCCGGCGGTTCGACATAGGCGAGCGCGGTGCGCCAGGTTTTCAGCTCGCCATCCAGCTCCGGGAACAGTTTTAGCACCCAGGCGCCGGCAGCGACGACGATCCGGTCGGCCTGCATCGTTTCGCCGCCCGCCAGCACGACATGCCCGGCCTCGGCGTCGATCTCGACCACCTTGCTGTTCTCATAGACATTGGCGCCGTTCGCGCGCAGCCACCTGGCGAGGCCGGCAGCGATCTTGCGGCAGTGCAGCGCGCCGCCGTCCGGCGAAAAATACGCATAGCGGAATGAACCGGGCTGCAGGAACGGCCAGCGTTCGACCGCGGCGTCCGGCTCGAACAATTCGAACGGGTAGTTCCCGGCTTCCATGCCTTCTCGGTATTCCTCGGCCTCGTCTCCGGGCTGGCGCGAAATGCAGATGAAGCCGCGCGGATCGAGATGGGTTTCACCGAGATCGGCCCACATCTCATCCCAAGCTTCATAGGCTTCGGTGATCAGCCGGCCGTAGCCCGTTCCGGCCCGGTAGGCGCGGCGGATGATGCGATGATGGTCGCCCGACGCGGCGAGCGGATTGGGGATCGGTCCCTGCTCGACGATCGAGACGAGGTGCCCGGCCTTGACCAGCGACCAGGCCGTGGAAAGCCCGGCAATGCCTGCACCGACCACGATCACATTCATGAAAACCGTCCTTCCGCAACCGCTTCGGCGGCTCACCTCACGGGAGGGCCAACATACGGTCTGGCACCAGACTGGCAAGCCGCGCTAATGATCTGGCATGACCGAATTGAAGCCGCCCTATCTTGCCTTTGATCCAGCCTCCCGCCGCCTGCGGCTCGATCCGCACGAACCGGCTTTTTTCCAGAACCCTTACGAAGCCTATGCCTTCCTGCATGGCGCATCGAACGCCTTCTTCTGGGAGGAGTTTGGTTTCTGGTGCTTTGGCGGCTTCGACGACGTCAACCGGCTGCTGCGCGATCGCCGCTTCGGCCGCCAGAACCCGGCCGGCATTCCGGACAGCCGGGGCATCGGCCAGGATCGCGCGCATCTCAGCGCCTTCGACGGCATCGAGGCCAATTCGATGCTGGAGCTGGAGCCGCCTGTCCACACACGGCTCAGAACGCTGGTCAACCGCGCCTTCGTCTCGCGTCAGGTCGAGCGGCTCAGGCCGCGTGTCGAAGCGCTGGCCAACGAGCTGATCGACCGTTTCGAACCAGGAAGAGTCGACTTGCTGCCGGCTTTCGCCGCTCCCTTGCCGATCACCATCATTGCCGAGATGCTCGGCGTGCCGGTCGACATGGGGCCGCAGCTGCTCGACTGGTCGCATCGGATCGTCGCCATGTACATGCATGGCCGCACCCGCGAGACGGAGGACACGGCCAATCGCGCCGCGCGCGACTTTTCCGATTTTCTGCGCGGCTACGTCGCCGAGCGGCGAAAGAGGCCGGGCGAGGATCTTCTGTCGCTGCTGATTGGGGCACAGGAGGACGGTCAGAAACTGTCGGAGGACGAGCTGGTATCCTCGGCCATCCTTTTGCTCAATGCCGGCCATGAGGCAACTGTCCACCAGACCGGCAATGCGGTGCGCTCGATCCTTGCGCAAGGCGGCGACCCGCGCCGCTTCTTCGCCTCACCGGAAGCAACAGCCGCGACGGTCGAAGAGTGCCTGCGCTTCGACGCGCCGCTGCACATGTTCACGCGCTATGCCTATCAGGAGGTCGAGGCCGGGCCGGGGATCATCGTCCAGCCTGGCGAGACGATCGGGCTGTTGCTCGGCATGGCCAATCGCGACCCTACTGCGTTTGCCGAGCCCCTCGCCTTCAGGCCGGACCGTGCCGACCAGAAGAACGTATCGTTCGGCGCCGGCATCCATTTCTGCATCGGCGCGCCGCTCGCCCGGCTCGAACTGCAGGTGTCGCTGAAAACCTTGTTCGACCGGCTACCGCAGCTGCATCTTGCCGAACAGCCGCGCTTCCGCGACACCTATCATTTCCACGGCCTGGAAACGCTCGCCGTACACTTCTGAGCATTCGGTCCGGCGCGATGCGAGATCAAAGCTTGATCACATACTCCTTGCGAGTCGTTTCAAGCACTTCCCAGCTCCCCTTGAAACCCGGCCTCAGCACGAAACTATCGCCGGCTTTGACGGTGCGCGCCTTCCCGCCGTCTTCGGCGATCACCGAGACTCCCGACAGAATGTGGCAAAACTCCCACTCGTCATATTCGATACGCCATTTGCCCGGCGTTGCTTCCCATATGCCGGCATAAAGGCCGCCGTCCTGTTCCTCGACGTTCCAGGTGCGGAACTTCGGATCGCCCGAAATCAGGCGACCCGGCGCCGGTGCGCCAAGTTCCGGCTCGACGATGTCGACGCCGACGGACAGAAGTTTCGGCGTGGTCATGGCGATCAAACCTTGGCGAGGGCCTGTTCCAGATCGGCAACGATGTCGTTGACATCCTCGATACCGACCGAAAGCCTGACCGTGTCCGGCCCTGCCCCGGCGTTGATTTTCTGCTCGTCTGAAAGCTGGCGATGCGTTGTCGATGCCGGATGGATGACCAGCGACTTGGTGTCGCCGACATTGGCCAGGTGCGAGAACAGCTCGAGCGCCTCGACGAACTTGATGCCCGCCGCGTAGCCGCCCTTCAGCCCGAAAGTGAACACCGCGCCGGCGCCGAGCGGCGAGTACTTCTTCTGCAGCGCATTGTTCTTGTCGCTGGGCAGGCCGGGATAGGACACCCAGGCGACCTTGGGATGGTTGGAAAGCCATCCGGCGACCGCCGCCGCATTGTCGCAGTGGCGCTGCATCCTGAGCGGCAAGGTTTCCAGACCGGTCAGGATCAGGAAAGCGTTGAACGGCGAAATCGCCGCGCCGATATCGCGCAGGCCGAGCACGCGAGCAGCGATGGCGAAGGCGAAATTGCCGAAGGTCTCGTGCAGGACGAGGCCGCCATATTCGGGGCGCGGCTCCGACAGCATCGGATATTTGCCCGACTTCGACCAATCGAAGGTGCCGCCGTCGACAATGGCGCCGCCGATCGAGTTGCCGTGACCGCCGATGAACTTGGTCAGCGAATGCACGACGATGTCGGCGCCATGTTCGATCGGCCGCAGCAGATAGGGCGAGGCCAGCGTGTTGTCGACGATCAGCGGCAGGCCGTGCTTGCGGGCAATGTCGCCGATCTTCTCGATATCGACGAAGACGCCGCCCGGATTGGCCAGGCTCTCGATGAAGATTGCCTTGGTCCTGTCGTCGATTTGGCTCTCGAAGGTCGAGATGTCATTGGTGTCGGCCCAGCGCACCTGCCAACCGAAATTCTTGAAGGCGTGGCCGAATTGGTTGATCGAGCCGCCGTAAAGCTTTGTCGCTGAAACGAAATTGTCGCCGGGCTGCATCAGATTGTGGAAGACCAGCACCTGCGCGGCATGGCCGGAGGCGACCGCAAGGCCTGCCGTGCCGCCTTCGAGTGCCGCGATGCGCTCTTCCAGCACTGCCTGAGTCGGATTCATGATGCGGGTGTAGATGTTGCCGAACGCCTTCAGCCCGAACAGCGAGGCGGCATGGTCGGCATCGTCGAAGACGAAGGAGGTCGTCTGGTAGATCGGCGTCGCTCGGGCGCCGGTCGCCGGATCCGGCTTGGCGCCGGCATGGACGGCGAGCGTGTTGAAACCGGGCGTGCGGGCCATCGAAAACCTCCCTCAATAGTGAATGGTAAATGGTGAATGGTGAATGGTGAATGGTGAATGGCAAAGTCGGCCAGCCCCACCCTGATTGCAAGCGGCTCATATGCCGCCTTGCCCGCCTTCCAGAAAAATCCTTCTATTCACCATTCACTATTCACTACCTACTTCTGGCGAACGCCGAAGCTCTGGAATCCCGGCCGCATCAGGGGCTTCTTCGACGACAAAACGCCGGAATTGACGCCGGTCCAGCCGATCTCGCCGGACAGCTTGCCATATTCGATCTTGGGGCAACGGTTCATCACCACCTTGATGCCGGCGACTTCGGCGCGCGCGGCCGCCTCGTCATGGCGTATGCCAAGCTGCATCCAGATGACCTTCGGCAGCGGATCGAGCCGCAGCACCTCATCGACAATGCCGGGCACGACAGCGGAAGCGCGAAACACGTCGACCATGTCGACAGATCCTGGAACGTCGGCGAGTCTGGCATAGGTCATCTGGCCTAGAATCGCCTTGCCGGCCTGGCCGGGATTGATCGGGAACACCGAAAACCCTTTGCCGAGCAGATATTTCAGCACGAAATAGCTCGGCCGCACGTCATTGGCCGACGCGCCGACCATGGCGATGGTCTTCACCGAATTGAGGATGCCGGCGATATAGGCGTTGTCGTAGGCGTCGTGGTTCATGCCTCGTCATACAGCGCTTCGGAGTGAGGTGCCAACAGCCGCGTCAGTGGCTTGCAATGGGCCAGGGAAAGCCGTCAGCCGGGCAGCGAAATCGATCCGTCTTCCGCGATCGGAAAAGCCGGATTGTGCGCCACTTCCCAGATGTGCCCGTCGGCATCGGCGAAATAGCCGTACCAACCGCCCCAGAATGCGCGGCCAGCCGGCTTGACGATACGGCCGCCGGCCCTCTCGGCCATCGCCAGCACTGCATCGACCTCGGCGTCGGAGCGGGTGTTGTAGGCAAGGTAGACCGCCGACGGCGCTTTGCCGAAGGTCACGCCTGAATCCTCTTCGGCGCTTTGCCGCGGGAACAGGCCGAGAATGGCGCCGCCCGTCTGGAAGAAGGCAACGCCCTCGGTGATCCCGGCATGACGGGTCAGCCCCATGCCCTCGTAGAAGCGCACCGCGCGGTCGAGATCGTCGGTAGCTATGGTGATGATGGAGATGCGCGGTTCCATATCCGCCTCCTATTCCTCCGGCCATTCCGGCTTGCGCTTGCCGATGAAGGCGCCAATGCCCTCTTCCGCGTCGCGCGCCAGCATGTTCTCGACCATGACGCGCCCGGTGTAATCATAGGCCTCGGCCAGCCCCATTTCCGCCTGCTCATAGAAGGCTTCCTTGCCGATCTTGACGACCAAGGACGATTTGGACGCAATGGTCTGCGCGTATTTGGTGACAATCTGATTCAGATATTCGCGCGGCACGACGCGGTTGATGAGACCGAATTCCTTGGCGGTTGCCGCATCGATCGTCTCGCCGGTCAAAAGCATTTCCATGGCGTGCTTGCGCGAGACGTTGCGCGACAGCGCCACCATCGGCGTCGAGCAGAACAGTCCGATATTGACGCCAGGCGTGCAGAAGGTCGCCTCGTGCGAGGCGATGGCGAGATCGCAGCTGGCAACCAGCTGCAAGCCGGCCGCCGTCGCCAGGCCGTCGACTTCGGCGATCACCGGCTTAGGATGGCGAACGATCGCCTGCATCAGTGAAGCGCAGGCGGAAAACGTCTTTTCGAAGAAGGCCCTGCCGCGATCGGCATCGGCGCGGTGCGTGCTCAACTCCTTGAGGTCGTGCCCGGCGCAGAACACTTTGCCGGCCGCCCCAAGCACGATGACGCGGACGGATTTGTCGGCCTTGGCGCGGTCGAGTTCCGCCATCAGCGCCGCCATCACTGCAAGCGAAAGAGCGTTGGCCGGCGGATTGGCGAGCGTCAGGCGCAGCACGCCCTTGTCCAGCCTGGAGACGACCGGCCCTTCGGCAACGGCAGGTTTGATGGCAACGATTTCGGCCATGGGGTCATTCCTCCGCGATTCCGGATCGGTGATCGACTAATCTAGTATGCCGGTCTCGCTTCGTCCAACACCCCGCTTCTGCCATAATGAATGGCTGTTGCCAGAAACGGCATGCTGCGCTCATACAGGCAGGCGCAAACGAGGGACCGACATGCCTGCCCAAAGCAACCTCAAGCCGGTGCTGACGGCTGCCGAAATCAACGCGCTGATGGCGACCATTTTCCCGCAGCTCAACGACCAGTTCACCTTCTACGAGGCGTTGGAGGTGTTTCCAGGCGGCTGTATCGTGCGGCTCAACGCCGACGAGCGCCATTTGCGTCCCGGCGGCACCGTGTCGGGTTCGGCGCTGTTCACGCTGGCCGACATAGGCGGTTATGTCTGCGTGCTCTCGCATGCCGGACCGGATGCGCTTTCGGTCACCACCAGTCTCAACATCAATTTTGTCCGCAAGGCCGAGGCCGGGCCGATCGACGGCCATTGCCGCATCCTCAAGCTCGGCAAGAGCCTGATGGTGTTCGATATCGACATCGTCGCCGGCCCGGAGGGACACACGGTAGCGCACGCAACGGGCACCTATTCGATCCCGCCAAAGCGGATTGATGGTGTGGTAAAATAATACCTTTCATCCAAAGCATTGTTTTTGCTGTATTTTGATAGCTCGCCGACATTTCACGCGCCTTGACGCAGTCGCCGTCCTCTCCTATAAGCCCTCACGGAACAGCGGCCCGCAAAGGCCGCCGTTTTGTTATTGGCAGCGGGCAAGCGCCTTTCGCCAATCCAAGCAACAAGAAACGCCTTCTTTTGAAGGTCCGAACCGAAAGCAACAATCCATGGCAACCTTTTCGCAGAAGCCTGCGGATGTGGTGAAGAAGTGGGTGCTGATCGACGCCGAGGGTCTCGTCGTGGGCCGTCTCGCCACTGTCATCGCCAATCATCTTCGCGGCAAGCACAAGCCCACCTTCACCCCGCACGTCGACGACGGCGACAACGTCATCGTCATCAATGCCGACAAAGTGGTGTTCACCGGCAAGAAGTTCACCGACAAGGTCTATTATTGGCACACCGGCCACCCCGGCGGCGTCAAGGAGCGCACCGCGCGCCAGCTGCTCGAGGGCCGCTTTCCCGAACGTGTCGTCGAGAAGGCCGTCGAACGCATGATCCCGCGTGGCCCGCTCGGCCGTCGCCAGATGAAGAACCTCCGCGTCTATGCAGGCACGGAACATCCGCATGTCGCCCAGCAGCCCGTCGTCCTCGACGTGGCCAAGCTGAACGCCAAGAACAAGAAGGTTTCGTAAGATGGCTGAGCTTTCCTCGCTCGCAGAACTCGGAGCTGCCACCGGCAATACCAACACCCAGCCGGCCGCACCCGTCCACGTCCAGAAACTCGATAAGTCGGGCCGCGCCTACGCCACCGGCAAGCGCAAGAACGCCATCGCCCGCGTCTGGGTGAAGCCCGGCTCCGGCAAGATCGTCGTCAACGACAAGGTGTTCGCCGAATATTTCGCGCGCCCGGTGCTGCAGATGATCCTCAACCAGCCGATCATCGCCGCCAACCGCGCCGGCCAGTACGACATCGTTGCCACCGTCATCGGCGGCGGCCTCTCCGGCCAGGCCGGTGCCGTGCGCCACGGCATCTCCAAGGCGCTGACCTATTACGAACCGGCGCTGCGCGCCGTGCTCAAGAAGGGTGGCTTCCTGACCCGCGACAGCCGCGTCGTCGAGCGCAAGAAGTACGGCAAGGCAAAGGCCCGCCGGAGCTTCCAGTTCTCCAAGCGTTAAGCGCTGCGCAATTACACGTTTTCGAAAGGCCGCCTCCGGGCGGCCTTTTCCACAAAAAGGGGCACCAATCACCCCATCGGGCGCGGCTCGCACGCATGGTGGCAGACTTCAGGCCTTGATGAAGTCAATGAACGCCCGCAACGGCGCCGGCACGAGGCGCCGGCCGGGATAGTAGAGGAAGGGCCCGGAGAAGCTCTGCCACCAGGATTCAAGCAGCGGTTCGAGCGCCCCGCTCTCGAAGTGAGGGCGTAGCCAATCCTCGAACAGGCTGATGATGCCGGTGCCGGCGATGGCTGCATCGACTTTGAGGTCAGTCGCCCCGCCCAGGGTCACGAGAAGCGGCCCCGTCGGGTCGACCCGCACCACCTCGCCGTCGCGCTCGAATTCCCACGGCGGCATCGCACGGCTGGCAAAGCGGCCGCGCAGGCAGGCGTGGCCGAGCAGGTCGCTCGGGTGTTGCGGCCGGCCATGACGATCCAGGTAGGCCGGGCTGGCGGCGGTGGCGAAGCGCTGCACGCGCGGTCCGATCGGCACAGCGATCATGTCCTGCTCCAGCCGCTCCTCATAGCGGATGCCGGCGTCGCACCCCGCCGCCAGCACATCGACGAAGCTCTCCTCCGAGATCACCTCCAACCGAATGCCTGGATAGGCGGCGAGAAAAGGCGGAACGATGCTGGGCAGCACCAGCCGCGCCGCGCTGACCGGCACATTGAGGCGCAACGTACCTGCCGGCCTGTCGCGAAAGCCGTTCACTACGTCGAGGGCCGACTCCACCTCGGTCAAGGCAGGACCGAGCCGCGCCAGCAGGCCTTCGCCGGCTTCCGTCAGGACAACGCTGCGGGTCGTCCGGTTGAGCAGCCTGACACCGAGCTGCGTCTCCAGGCGCCGCACCGCCTCGCTCAAGCCGGACGCACTGCCGCCGCTGGCGCGTGCCGCACCGCGAAAGCCTTTGGCGCGCGCTACGGCCACGAAGGCGTTCAGATCCGCGAGATCAATCTGCATTGTTCGTCATTCCGCACAGCCCGTGCGAATTGTACCCAATTATCATGAGATCGGACAGCGTCTATCTCTGCACCATCCCTGAAGGAGAAAGACCATGTCCAGCGGCGACCAGTCCGGCACATTCATCCTCGGCGACCGCAAGGTGAGACGGCTCGGCTACGGCGCCATGCAGCTCGCAGGGCCAGGCGTCTTCGGCCCACCAAAGGACCACGACGCGGCATTGGCCGTACTGCGCGAAGCCGTTGCACAAGGCGTCAACCACATCGACACCAGCGACTTCTATGGCCCGCACGTGACCAACCTGTTGATCCGCGAAGCGCTCGCACCCTATCCCGACGACCTCGTTATTGTCACCAAGATCGGTGCCCGGCGCGGCCAGGGCGGATCGTGGCTGCCGGCCTTCTCGGCAGAAGAGCTGACACAGGCGGTGCACGACAATCTGCGCAATCTTGGGCTCGACGCGCTGGAGGTGGTCAACCTGCGGGTCATGTTCGATGCGCATGGCCCCGCCGAAGGGTCGATCGAGGCGCCGCTTGCGACGCTTGCCGAGCTCCAGCGACAGGGCCTCGTGCGCCACATCGGGCTGAGCAACGTCACCGCTGCACAGATCGCCGAAGGCCGCAGGATTTGCAGGATCGTCTGCGTGCAGAACCAGTACAATCTGGCGCATCGGGGCGACGATGCCTCGATCGACGATCTGGCCCGCGACGGCATTGCCTATGTGCCGTTCTTCCCGCTTGGCGGCTTCAACCCGTTGCAGTCGTCGACCTTGTCCAAGGTCGCCGCACGCCTCGGCGCCACGCCCATGCAGGTCGCGCTCGCCTGGCTGCTTCGCCGCGCGCCCAACATTCTTCTGATTCCCGGCACGTCTTCCGTCGCGCATCTCAGGGAGAACCTCGCCGCTGCCGACCTCGAACTGTCGGACGATGTCATCAAGGAGCAGGATGGTGTGGCAATGGCGGCCTGCGAGTAGATTACCGAAGGCAGTGATGAGCCAATCTCCCCCAAAATGGGTTCCCTTGCGGGGGAGATTGCCGGTAGGACAGCGAAGGCGCGCGACCTAGCAGGCGGGACAGCCGAGACGCTGAAGGATCGTCGCATTTTTCTGCCACTACGCCACATTTTGTTCTTGCTTTGTGCCGGCAGCTATGCTACTAATCTGGGTATGGTGCTAATTGGCTCCAACGACCCGCCCACGGAGGCGGGTTTTCTGTTTCTGGGTTCCTTCGAAAGTTTGGCGCTGCCGGCCTGGGGTCGGCGGGACAGCGCCCTTCTGCCCTGCCGGGCATCGTCACCACAAGAGGGAGATCCAATTCTCGCCGCGCCGGTCTAGTTGATGCTGGCCGTGTTGGCCGGCTCGGCCGGGCGCTTCTCACCGGCATAGGGCACGCGAAAACCGTTCGCCGCCAGCCAACCGATGGCGGCCTTCGGTTCGTCGGTCTGGATGATGGTGGCGCCGCGCTCGACCCAGAAGCCGTAGGTCTCGCGCGGCAGGCTGGCCGCGACCGCCAGCTCGTCGCCGCGGCCGCCGGCGAGGAAGCCGCCCGGCTTGTTGACGATGGCATAGGTGTCGGCCCAGATGTGCCAGTCGCCCCTCACCGCCAGCGCGCGCATGCGCGGGCTGAACAGCGGGCCGCCGGTCTCGGTCAGTGTCTCTGATCCCGTGCGCCAGTTGATCATCTCGACCGCGCGCATCGGGAAGGCCCGGCTCACTTTCTCGGCAAACATGGCGTCGCGAACCGCGTCATCGGCGATAATGGGCATGAACTGGAAGCCGCTGCCGATCGCGTCCATGGCGGCCTTGACACTGGCAATCCGCTCCGCATTCCACAGGTTCTCCTTGACGATCACCTGTTCGACCATGCCGAGGTCGCGCGCAACCGCGACCATGCCGACGAGGCTTTCGGTATCGAGCTTGTTGTCGAGATTGATGAGGATCCTGTCCCTGGTCGTCATCAACATCTCGCGCAACGTCGAGACCGTCTCGCCCGTAACGGCGCCGGTGCCTTCGATCACCAACCGGCAAGTCTTGAGTTCGGCCAATGTGTGCTTGTCGACCTCACCTTTGCAATTCGTCGTGCGGTCGAGCCAACTGTCATGCATGACGAC
Organism: Mesorhizobium sp. M0663; assembly: GCF_040320585.1. Lineage (NCBI taxonomy): Bacteria > Pseudomonadati > Pseudomonadota > Alphaproteobacteria > Hyphomicrobiales > Phyllobacteriaceae > Mesorhizobium > Mesorhizobium sp. M0663. Next base: position 81,212 of record NZ_JAMYPX010000016.1, on the reverse strand, counting down.
GAACTGTCCGTCCTTCGAGCGCCTGATATCGACCTCGACGATTTCGGCGCCCGTTGCGATCGACGCCTCGACGGCGGCGATCGAATTTTCGGGATAGAGCGTCTTGCCGGATTGCATGCCGCCGGCGCGGTGCGCGGCCACTAGCACATGGTCGCGCCATTGGTTGGCGTGCTCGAAGCGGTCGAGAATCTGCCTGGCGCGCGTTTCGCCTGCCGATGCCTGGCCAAGGGAGAGCGCCAGCGCCGCGGAAAGCAGAAGGCTCAGCCAAAACGTTCGCATGAGACAAGTCGTTCGCACGAGAATCGCTCCGTACCGGGATCGCACCCCGGTTAAGCGATGCCCGTGACAGGCAGGTGAACGAAGCCGGCTTGCAAAATGCCGGAAAATCAGGTCAGCGCCGGCCGAGGCAGTCGTCGGCGGCTACTTTCGGTTGCTTGCCAGGCAATCTCCTGGCGAGCCATGCCGGGTTCGCCTGGCGAGCAAGGATTTGTGACCGGATCGAATGGCCATGATCCTCCGCAGGGGTCGCAATTCTGAGAATTATGTCCAATAAGGTTGCGCGTCGACGCACAGGAGATCGCTTCATGCCGCCAAGGACCATCGATCATGCCTTCACCACCCGCTCCAGGACGGGTGCGTCGTTCGAGCCGACCTATGCCGGCGCCCTGTCGTTCATGCGGCGCAAATATTCGAAGGACGTGAAGGACGCCGATGCGGTGGTGTGGGGCATTCCCTTCGACGCTGCGGTCACCAATCGGCCGGGCGCCCGTTTCGGACCGCAGGCGATCCGCCGCGCCTCGGCCATCCTCGACAACGATCCGCAATATCCGTTTTCGCGCGATCTGTTCGAACAGCTTGCCGTGGTCGATTATGGCGACTGCCTGCTCGACAGCGGCAATCACCAGAAGACGCCTGCCACGATCGAACGCGAAGCGGCGAAGATCCTGAAATCCGGCGCCTTTCTGCTGTCACTCGGTGGCGATCACTTCGTCACCTGGCCGCTGCTGAAGGCGCATGCCGCCATCCATGGCCCGCTGGCTCTGGTGCAGTTCGACGCACACCAGGACACCTGGCCCGACGACGGCAAGCGCATCGATCACGGCTCCTTCGTCGGCCGTGCAGTCAAGGAGGGCATCATCGACCCCGACCGGTCGATCCAGATCGGCATCCGCACCCATGCGCCCGACACGTTCGGTATCAAGATCCTGTATGGCCATGAAGTGGAGGAAATGCGTGCGTCCGACATCGCCTATGCCATCGTCGACCGTACGGGCGGCAAGAAGACCTACGTCACTTTCGACATCGATTGCCTGGACCCGGCTTTTGCGCCCGGCACCGGAACGCCGGTCGCGGGAGGCCCGTCTTCGGCAAAGATCCTGTCGGTGCTGCGCCAGATCAACCAGCTCGATATCGTCGGCGCCGACGTCGTCGAGGTTGCGCCAGCCTATGATCACGCCGATATAACGGCGATTGCCGGGTCGATGGTGGCCATGCACTATCTCGGGCTGTTGGCGGAACGAAAGGCCCGACTCGAAGAAATGAACCAGGGCAATCACGGCGTTGCCGGATTGAATCAGGCAAGCGGCATATAGCTTTGAGATAACAGGAATTTTGGCAAGCAATGAAACCGAAAATCTTCATCGACGGCGAGCACGGCACCACCGGTCTGCAGATAAGGGCGCTGCTTGCCGAGCGTGGCGACCTGGAAATCATCTCCATCCCGACCGAGCGCCGCAAGGAAACGGCAGCGCGCGCCGAGTTCCTCAATGCTGCGGATGTCGCGATCCTCTGTCTGCCGGATGCAGCCGCCAAGGAAAGCGTTTCGCTGATCGCCAATGACACCACCAAAGTGATCGACGCCTCGACGGCACATCGCGTCGCCGATGGGTGGGAATATGGTTTCGCCGAAATGGACAAGGACCAGGCGAAAAAGATCGCTTCGGCGAAGCGCGTCGCCAATCCGGGCTGCTGGCCACAAGGACCGATCGCGACGCTGCGGCCGCTGGTTGCGGCGGGGCTGCTGCCGGCCGATTTTCCGGTCACCGTCAACGGCATTTCCGGCTATTCCGGCGGCGGCCGGCCGATGATCGAGGATTATGTCGGCAAGGGCGAGGATGCGCCGGAATTCCTGCCTTACGGGCTGACGCTGCAGCACAAGCACGTGCCTGAGCTCAGGACCTATGCCAAGCTTTCGCACGATCCGATCATGCAGCCGGCGGTCGGCAATTTCGCGCAAGGCATGATCACGGTGGTGCCGCTGCAACTCGGCGGCCTCGACCATGTGCCGACCGGCGCCGAGCTTCACGCGGCGATCGCCGATCATTTCGCTTCCATCGATGGCGGCGTGGTCGAGGTGGCGCCGTATCTGCATCAGGAACGCATGCCTGACATCGATCCGGAGATCTATAATGGCACCAACCGGATGAAGCTCTACGTCTTCGCCAATGACGATCGAGCGCAGGCGCTGCTGCTTGCGGTCTATGACAATCTCGGCAAGGGCGCCTCGGGCGCTGCCGTGCAGAACATGGATCTGATGCTCGGCCTCTGAATGGATGTGCCGGCATTTCCAAAGCGCTGGAAGGTCGGCGCGCCCGAACTCACCGCCGACACGTTCAGCAGCCGCATCTGGAAGGTTGCGCGCGAGGACGGCTCGCCGGCAATCGTCAAGGATCTAAAGCCTTTCGACGATGTCGAGGACGAGTTGCGTGGCGAGCATTTCCTCGCCTGGCGACGCGGCGAAGGCGTGGTGCGGCTGCTCGGCAGCGACGGCCACCGCATGCTGCTCGAATACGCTGGCGACAGGATGCTGTCACACCATCTTGCCGAACACGGCGACAATGCCGCCACCGCGATCGCGGCGGGGGTGATGGCAAGACTGGTCTCGCCGTCGAAGCACCCTGCCCCGCCGGACCTTCAGCCGTTGCGGACCCGGTTTTCCAGCCTATTCAAAAAAGCGAGGGCCGATCGCGCCGCCGGCGAAAGGAAATCGCGGAACGGCTGCTGTCCAATCCGCACGACGTGCGGCCGCTGCACGGCGACCTGCATCATGACAACATCATGCACGGTCCGCGCGGCTGGCTGGCGATCGACCCGAAGGGCGTTCTCGGCGACCCCGGCTTCGACGCCGCCAACATGTTCTACAACCCACTTGACCGGGACGATCTTTGCCTCGATCCGCGGCGGATCGCGCATATGGCGCATGTCTTTTCCGCAACGCTCGGCCAGTCGCCGCCCGCGATACTGGACCACGCCATCGCCTATGGCTGCCTGTCGGCTGCATGGCATCATGAGGATCGCAATGCGGTCGACGAAAACCGCGAGCTGGCGATTGCCACAGCAATCCGGCGGGTGCGGCTCAGCCTCTGAGAGCAATCTCATGAGGCAGCGGATAAGCGCCCTTGGTGCCGCGCCAATGCGCGGCGGCGAAGCCGAGCAGGAACAGCGCGAATGCCTGATGCGTCAGGGCCATGTGCAGCGGCACATGCATCAATAGTGTGCCGATGCCGATCGATGCCTGCACCACGACAATCAGGAACAGAAGCGTCGCGCGTCGGGCATGCGTCGTGCCCGGCAGGCGCCGGCGTGTCGAGATCATGTGCCAGAGCGCGACCGCGAAGATCGTGTAGGCGCCGACCCGGTGGACGAATTGCACCGTCTTCGGATTTTCGAAGAAATTGCGCCATGCCGGCTCGAGCAGCAGCAGGTCGCCAGGGACCAGCTTGCCGTCCATCAGCGGCCAGGTGTTGTAGCTCAAGCCGGCGTCGAGCCCTGCGACCAGCCCGCCGAGATAGATCTGGACCAGCGCCAGCAGCACCAGGAAGCCGGCCAGACGTTGCGTCGAGCGGTCGGCGGCAGGTTCCGAGTGCGGCGCCAGCCCACGCGCGACCACCATGGTCGCCGTGAAGATCAGCGCCGCCAGCGTCAGATGCGTCGCCAGCCGATATTGGCTGACCGAAACCCGGTCAACCAACCCGGACGCCACCATCCACCAGCCTATCGCGCCCTGCAGGGCGCCGAGAAGGAGGATGCCCGACAATTTCGTGCCGAGGCCCCGCTCGATGCGGCGCGTCGCCCAGAAGAACAGCAGCGGCAGGGCGAAGACCACGCCGACACTACGCGCCAGGATGCGGTGCACCCATTCCCACCAGAAGATCGATTTGAACGCCTCGATGCTCATGCCGTTGTTGAGTTCGGCATATTGCGGAATTTGCTGGTAGCGCAGGAACTCCTCCTGCCACTCGGCATCATTGAGCGGCGGGATGACGCCGTGTATCGGCTGCCATTCGGTGATCGACAGGCCGGAATTGGTGAGCCTTGTAGCGCCGCCGACCAGTACCAGCGCAAACAGCACCAGGAGCACGACATAGAGCCAACCGCGTACCAGCGCGCGGTTGCGAAGGTCGCGATCGCGGGCGGCGAAAGGCGCGGCATCGGATATGGCAGCAGCCATGGATTTGTCCCGGCAGTTGAAGTCGCGGATTGGTGAACCATCGCAACCCGGCTTGCAAGACCGGACAGCGCGGCACGCCGTCGCGCCGTTTCTGGCGGGTTGCGCGTATTGGCTGTTCGGCCTAAGCGATAGCGATCAACGAGATCGCGCCATGCCCATTCGCCTGAAAAAGCTGATCGGAAGCTTCCTGCTGGTAGTGCTGGTCATAGTCTATGCGCTGGTCGCCTCGATCGTGGCGGTCGCCCAATTGTCGCAGTCCGGGCCGCTGGCGCACTTCATCTTCTTCCTGCTCAGCGGGCTTTTGTGGGTGCTGCCGGCGATGGGCATCATCAAATGGCTGATCCTGGAGCCGCGGCCGAAGGGGCGAGGCAACAGTTAGATCGTCACCACCGTCTTGCCGGCATTGGCCAGCGGCGTCGTCACGCCCGACAACATTGTTCGGATGTGGGCGACGCTCTGATAGCGGCCATTGACCGAAATGCGCGGTAGGGCGTGCAGGAAGCCGGCATGCTCGGCGCGGAGTATGCCGTGGCGGGTTGTCACCGCCGAGGCATAGCCGGCATCGCGGACTAGGCCTACTTCGCGGCGGCCGACGGCACTGGCATAACCGTAGGGATAGGCGAAATGGCGCGGCTCCTCGCCGAGTTTGGCCTGCAATATGCGCTTGACGTCGCCGATCTCATGTCGCGCATCGCTCTCGGAAAGCCGCTTCAGATTGCAGTGATTGACGCTATGTGCGCCGATCGTCACCAGCGGGTGCTCGGCCATGGTGCGGATCTCGTCCCAGTTCATCAGCGTGCTCGGGCGCGGACCACCCAACTCGATGCCGTTCGAGCGCGCCAGATCCCGCAACACCGCACGCTGGTCCTGCTCGCGCACCTTCAGCGTCAGATGAGCGTGCAGGCGCGCATTGGCCTGGACCTTTTTTCCCGGACTCGAGCAGTCGATTGTCACCGGGCCATCCGGCGTCGTCAGCGTCAGGCGATCGCGCGCATTGACGATGTCCTCGACCACGTCCCACCACAAATCGGCGGCGCCGTCGATCAGTCCCGGCGCGACGTAGATGGTGATCGGCGCGCCGTGTTTCTCCAGCACCGGCAGCGCCTCGGTCATGTTGTCTCGATAGGCGTCGTCGGCGGTGATCGTCGCAAACTGGCCGTCCTTGTCACCAGCCTTGATGCGCTCGATCGCCTCGTCAAGCGTGACGAAACTGTAGCCGTTCGCCTTCAAGTCGGCGATCACGGTGTCGAGAAACCCAGGCGCGATGTTCAAGTGGCGGTTGACGCCGTTCGGCTTTTCCGGTGTCGCGGTTACCCGATGCAGCATCAGGATAGCGCCGAGACCGCCGATAAACGGCTTGGCCAGCGGAGCGAGACCGGAATAGCGGGCGAGATTGAGCGCCAGTTTGCGGATTGCCTCGCCCCCGTCGATCATTCATTCACCTTTTGCGCCTAAGCTCATCAAGCATGGAATGCGCCTGCGCGGACCCCCAATCGCGACGAATACGCCCTAAGGATTGAGGTATGGTTGACGCCACCGCGTCATTTGACGGCAATCGGCTGGCAAGCAGCGAGGCGTCGCCGTGTGCCTTGCCGGCCGGCAAAGCCGGCCTGTCAACCTCGGTCGCCGATAGTGTGGCGTTGGCGGCGTACGCAGAATTCTGCCGTTCGGCGCTTTTTGCCCCTGCGCAAAGCGCAGGCTGGATCCTGAACTGGGCCGCACATACCGGCGCCGACGTTGTCGTTGCGACGCTGCGCGCCGAGGACAGGCCGGTTTTCTCACTGGCGCTGGAGGTCACTTGTAGTGGAGCGTTCCGCGTCGCCCGGTTCATGGGCGGCCGCCATGCAAACGGCAATTTTGCCGCCGCCGACCCGCAATGGCTGGCGAATGCCGATAGCGCGGCGATCCGCTCGATGCTGGCTGCGATTGCCAAGGCGCGGCGCGACATCGATCTTGTTGCGCTGGAGCGGCTGCTGCCCGATCTCGACGGCGTTGCCAACCCGCTCTCCGCCTTGCCGCATTTTTCGAGCCCCAATCTGTCGCTGGCCGCCGGTCTTGTGGGAGGATTTGACGCACTGCTCACCCGCGTGAGCGGCAAGCGCAGGCGCAAGAAGCATCGCTCGCAGGCGCGCAAGTTCGAGGCCGTTGGCAGCTATCGTCGCATCGAGGCGAGGACTGCGGACGAAGTGCACATGCTGCTCGATGCCTTTTTCGAGATGAAGGAATTCCGCTTCCGCAAGATGGGCATCGCCAATGTTTTCGGTGAGGCGGAGGTGCGCGCTTTTTTCCGCTCGCTGTTTGCCGACGCGCTTCAAGAGGAAGATCCGTCCTTCGTCCTGCATGGGCTGGAAGTCGCCGGCAAACTTCGTGCAGTCACCGGATCGAGCCGCTCGGGCAAGCGGCTGATCTGCGAATTCGGGGCGATCGCCGAGGACGACCTCGCACACACCAGCCCGGGCGACTTCCTGTTCTTCGAGAACATCCAGGAAGCCTGCGAGGCGGGTTTCGAAATCTATGATTTCTCGGTCGGCGACGAACCCTACAAGCGATTGTGGTGCGATGTCGAAACGCAGCATTTCGAGGTGCTGGTTCCGCTGACGCTGAAAGGTCGTGCGCTGGCGCTTGCGCTCAGGCACGGCGCAAGCCTGAAGGCATTCATCAAGCACAGCCCAATGGTCTGGAAGCTGACCAAGCTGCTGCGCCGCAAAGCCGTGGGGCGGACAGCACCGGCCGCAGGCGAAGACGACAGCTGATTTCGATTTTAGAGAAACTGCCTCAGGCGGCCGAGCGCCGTCCCGGCATTGGGCCCGGCGCCACATGGCCGATGGGCGTGACCAGCGTCAGGTCGGGATAGCCACTCTCGATGAGCGCGACCGCGGCCTGCGTCACCTCGTCGTCCGGCTCAAGCATGGAGAGCAAGACCTCGGTCCCCTCGCCCACTAGGCGGCTGATGCCTTGCGCGTCGGCCGGTCCGCATTCGACCACGACCAAATCATAGGCGGTGGTCAGCGACTGCATGATGATCGGCAGCCGGTCGGCGGCGCGCATGGCGCGGACCGGATCGGCTGTGCCGACGGGAATAACGTGGCAGTCCGAATAGAGATCGGGGTGGATCACATCGCTGAACTGCGCTTGCGAGGCGAGCAGATCGGTGATGCCCGGAAACAGCCCGCTGTCCAGCATCGGCCGCGAGGCGGCACCCGAAGCGGTGAGATCAAGCAGCAGCACGCGTAGCCCGGCGTCGGAGACTGCGCGCGCCACCAACACCGCCGAGGCGGCCGCCTCGTCGCCTTCTGGCGACACGAATATGGCGCGGGCGGCACCGGTGGCGATCAGTTTTTCCGCGGCCTTGTCGATGTCGACCTCGCCGAGGATAGAACGTGCCGGTTCAATGTCTCCAGCGGCCATTTCAGAGTACTCCGGTTCGATTTTCTCGGCAGCCGCTTCCGCCACCGCGACGGGTTCCGGCTCCACTTTGCTTTCAATGATATTGTCGTCGTCGGCCTCATCGATCTCGACGACTGCCGGTTCGGACCGGCCAACCGACGGGTCGGGGTCGGCCATCACGCGTTCGGCCTGGACAGCCGGCATCGCAACCTGCTCGATGCGCTCGAAATGGGCACCGGCGGCCGGACGCATGGCGCGGCCGGAAAACAGTTCCTGCAGAAGCGTGACGATCGCCATGATGAGCAACGAGCCGACAAAGGCCGCACTGACAATCGGACCAATCTTGGGGAAATAAGGTTCGGCCGGCACCTGGGCCTCCGAAAATACGCGAGCGTCGACGGGCAGATAGTTGCGATCCTTGCGTGCGGCCGCCTGGAGATAGCTGGATGAATAGAGATCGAGCTGCTGACGCTTGGTCGCGGCATCACGCTGCAGCGCATCGAGTTCCACCTGCTCTTCGCCGGCGCGGGCGGACGCCGCCTTCAGCGTGTTGACGTCTGCCACGAGTTGGGCCTCTCGCGCCTTCGCCGTCTCGGCCTGCGCCATCAGACCTTTCATGATCTTTTCCGCTTCGTTGCGGATCTGGCGGTCGAGATCCGCGAGCTGCGACTTCAGCGCGCGGATGCGCGGATGGTTGTCGAGCAAGGTGGTAGAAAGGTCGGCGATGTTGTTCTTGAGTTCGACTTGCCGCTCGCGCAGGCGCTGGATCAGTTCGGAAGACAACACCTCCGGAACGGCATCCAGCGAGCCGCCATTGCGCAACGCCCTGCGCACGCTGTCAGCGGTCGCTTCCGCCGAAGCGCGATTGGCGCGCACGCGTGACAGTTCGCTCGACAATTCGGACAGCTGCTGGGTGGCAAGCACCGAATTGTTGCCGCCCATCAAAAGATCGGACTGCGCACGGAATGCGGCAACCTTGGCTTCCGCCTCCTTCACCCGATTCTGCAGATCCGCGATTTCCGGCGCCAGAAAGTCGGTGGCGGCGGAATTCGATTCGAGCTTGGCATTGCCCTTGGAGCCGATATAGGCGTTTGCAATGGCGTTTGGGATCGCGGCGGCAAGCTTAGGATCCTCTGACGAGAACTCGATTGCGATCGCGCGGGTTTTTTCAACGCCATAGACGTTGAGCTTCTCATGCATTGCGTCCAGCACGCGCTCTTCCAGCGGAATCTCGAACGGATCGCTTTTCAAGCCAACAAGGACAAGGGCGCGGCTCAGCGCCGACATCTTCAGCGCCTCGTCGAATTCGGGCAATTTCGCCAGGTTGAGCTTCGCCGCCACCTGCTTGAGGATGTCGGGGGACGAGATGATCTGGACCTCGGTGGCCACAGCCTCTTCGTCGGGAATCGACCGCTCGTTGCCGTTGGCCCCGGCTGGCCGCGTGAACTCCGATTCTCGAGGCCCGATCTCCAGCTTGGCTGCCGCCTTATATTCGGGCGTTGCAAGCCAGGCGAGCGCAAAGGCCAGGCCGGTTACAACCAGTGCGACGACAAGGATGCGCAACCAGTTTCGCGCCAGGCTGGCGAAAAGCTGCCTGAGATCGACGTCGACATCTGCGGCCGCGGATTGAACGGACATGCATCCCTGCTCCGGTACTGAGTCAGCATGCACCGTAAACAACTATGGTAACTCAGCCGTTAATATCGCGGTAAGAACCTGTTAGGCTCTACTAACAAGCCGCAAACAAGAGGCTGAAAACCATCTGCATTTGTCGATCCGGCCCGCATCGGCCGCGCGCCTTTACCGGCCATTAACCCTAACAGGATGATAACCGAGCTCGATCGTTAAGGTTTGCCGCAGAGTCGCCGGCTATTCAAAGGTACGTGTCCGCTCATGAAAAGCACTGCTCCCCTTTTCCGCGCGCTGCTTGCCGTATCGATGCTTTCGGGCTGCTCCAGCTACCGGCCGACGCCGGCCGCATTCCATGAAGTTCTCGACCAGCCCTATCGCCTCGGCGCCGGCGACCGCGTCCGCGTAACCGTGTTCGAGCAGGAAGGACTGACCAATACCTACAGCGTCGACCAGTCCGGCTATCTCTCGCTGCCGCTCGTCGGCAACGTGCCGGCGCGCGGCCACACCGCCCAACAGCTTGAAAGCGAGATCGCCGAGAAACTGCGCCAGGGTTATTTGCGGGATCCCGATGTTTCGGTCGAAATCGATCGCTACCGGCCGATCTTCGTCATGGGTGAAGTGGGTGCGGCGGGGCAGTATTCCTACGTTCCAGGCCTGACCGTGCAGAAAGCCGTCGCCATCGCCGGCGGGTTCACGCCACGCGCCAACCAGGAAAGCGTCGACATTACCCGCGACATCAACGGCAAGGTGATAACCGGACGCGTGGTGACCTCCGACCCGCTACTGCCCGGCGATACAGTCTATGTTCGCGAACGCCTGTTTTGATGTGCTGACAAAGTGGCGGACACACTCAGGATCGTCCACTGCTTTCGCTCACCGGTCGGAGGCATCTTCCGGCATGTGCGCGACCTGACCGAGGCTCAGGTCGCCGCCGGCCATGCCGTCGGCATCGTCTGCGATTCGACGACGGGCGGCGATTTCGAGGAACGGCTGTTCGAACAGATGAAAGGCAGCCTGGCGCTCGGCATTCACCGCACCCCGATGCAGCGGCATGTCGGGCCAGGCGATCTCGCCTCGGCCCGGCGCACCTATAGGATCATAAAAGAATTGCGGCCGGACGTGCTGCACGGGCATGGCGCCAAAGGTGGCGCCTATGCCCGTCTGTTCGGCTCATTGTTGCGGGTATCCAGGTCTCGCGTAGCCCGCCTTTATTCGCCGCATGGCGGCTCGCTTCACTATGACGAGACCACCGCCATGGGGAAGCTGTTCTTCGCGCTCGAGCGCTTCATGGCTCGCTTCACCGATTGCCTGCTGTTTGTTTCCGATTATGAGCGGCGGACTTATCGCAGGAAGGTCGGCGAGCCGCCCATTCCGAACGCTCTCGTCCACAACGGCCTGCGCGCCGCCGAGTTCGAGCCGGTGCGGACCGAGCACAATGCGGTTGACCTCCTCTATATCGGCATGATGCGAGACCTCAAAGGCCCGGACATCTTCATCGATGCGCTGGGGCTAGCCGCGACACGGCTCGGCCGCCCATTGAAAGCGCTGATGGTCGGCGACGGCGACGACCTGCCGCGCTATCGCGCCCAGGTGAATCAGCTCGGCCTCGAGGTCAGCTTCCTGGCGCCGATGCCGGCCAGGCTCGCCTTCACGCTGGCCGAACTGGTCGTCGTTCCCTCGCGCGCGGAAGCCATGCCCTATATAGTTCTGGAAGCGCTCGCCGCCGGCAAGCCGATCATCGCGACGGCGGTCGGCGGCATACCGGAAATCTTCGACACCGGCTCGCCTGCCCTGATCCGGCCCGACCCGCGCGAACTTGGCGACAAGATAAGCGCCGCATTGGCCGATCTCGACACCTACAAAGGCCTGATGCCCGGCCTCGCCGACCTCAAGGCACGCTTCGGCGCCGATGTAATGGCCGCCGAAATCGAAAAGGCTTATTTCGCCGCGCTCAAAAAATAGAGCAACGGGTTTCCACCGGGCTGCTCCTGGTGAAAGCGTCTCCAAAGCCATCTGTTGTTTCAAGGGTTTCTTAGCTCTCTTTTGCTATTCACCTGAGGGAAACCTGCGGACGCCCCATGAACGAAATCGACCCAGCGCGCCGTTTTTCGCTAGACGCGGTGCGCAAATTCGACGCCCCTGCCGAGAACAATACGGCCGGCGGCGGCATGACCGATGTTGCCCGCCAGGTCGCCTCGCAATACCGGCGCGATACGATGTCGCCGATCATGGTGAGCGGCGTCCTGCGCATGGTGGAATTCGCGCTGCTGTTGGTGTCAGGTCTTGCCGTCTATTTCTATTATGTCGGCTTTTTCAACTATCTTGCCTGGCAGTACTCACTGACGATCGCCGCCACCTCGTTCCTCGCGGTCGTTCTGTTCGACGTCACCGACTGCTACCAGATCGTCGCACTGATGCGGCCGATCGCCAATTTCGGCCGTCTCCTGCTGGTCTGGGCCGGAACCTTCGCCTTGATGGCGCTCACCGCCTTCACCATGAAAATGTCGGAAGACTATTCGCGCCTGCTCTTCGGCACGTGGTTCGTCGTCGGTTTCGTGTTGATCCTGGGTCTCCGCCTGGTGATGTCGAAGCTGATCCGGCGCTGGGCGCGCGACGGGCGGATGGAGCGCCGCGCCGTCATCGTCGGTGGCGGCAAGGCGGCGGAGGTACTGATCCGCTCGGTCGAAAGGCAGCCCTACAACGACATCCGCATCTGCGGCATCTTCGACGACCGCGGCGACAAGCGGTCGCCGCCGGTTGTCGCCGGTTATCCCAAGCTCGGTACAATTTCCGAACTCATCGAATTTGCCCGCATCGCGCGCATCGACATGCTGATCGTATCGCTGCCGCTGACCGCCGAATCGCGCGTGCTGCAGTTATTGAAGAAGCTGTGGGTGCTGCCGGTCGACATCCGGCTATCGGCGCATTCGAACGCGCTGCAGTTCAGGCCGCGCGCCTATTCCTACATCGGCTCGGTGCCGATGCTCGATATCTTCGACAAGCCGATCAACGACTGGGATTCGGTCGCCAAGCGCGCCTTCGACATTGTCTTTTCGATCATCGGCATCATCGTGTTCTCGCCGGTGATGCTGGCGACCGCAATCGCGATCAAACTCGACAGCAAGGGGCCGGTGCTGTTCCATCAGAAGCGGCACGGCTTCAACAACGAGATTATCGACGTCTACAAGTTCCGTTCGATGTATACCGACAAGGCGGACCCGACGGCGAAGCAGACCGTGACCAAGAACGATCCGCGCGTCACCCGCGTCGGCCGCTTCATCCGCAAGACCTCGATCGACGAACTGCCGCAGTTCTTCAATTCGCTGTTCGGTTCGCTGTCGCTGGTCGGGCCGCGCCCGCACGCCATTGCCGCGCAGTCGCACAACCTCCTCTACAATGAAGTGGTCGACGGCTATTTCGCCCGCCACAAGGTCAAACCCGGTGTGACCGGCTGGGCGCAGATCAATGGCTGGCGCGGCGAGATGGACACCAACGAGAAGATTCGCATGCGGACGGAATACGACCTCTATTACATCGAGAACTGGTCGCTCTTGTTCGACCTCAGAATCCTGTTCCTGACGCCGATCCGCCTGCTCAATACGGAAAACGCGTATTGATCGCGACGGCCTATGAATTGCCGGCTGCGGCGGTCAACGCCAAGCTGATTGCACTGATTGCGTCGGGGGCGGTTTTCCTCGGCGTTTTCCTGTCCGGTTTCGTCATTGCCGAGCCCGCGCCGTACGATCTCTACATGATCGGGCTGATCGTGGTGTGGCCCTTGTTCGGCATGCGTATACAGCGCGCGGCGGTGCCACTTCTGGTGCTGCTGGTTATCATGAACATCGGCGGTATGATCTCGATGACGCAGATGTCGGACCTCGCCGGCACGCCGCTCTATCTCGCCGTCTCGCTGTTCCTGGCCTTAACCGCGGTTTTTTTCGCTTCGGTAACGGCCGTCCGGCCCAGTCTCTACCGGGTGATCTTCGTCGCCTATGTGGTGTCGGCAGTGCTGACTTCGCTGGTCGGCATAGCCGGCTATTTCCATGCCTTTCCAGGAGCGGAGATCTTCACCAAATACGACCGTGCCGCCGGCGCCTTCCAGGACCCGAACGTGTTCGGTCCGTTCCTGGTGCTGCCCGGCATCTACCTGCTCTACCTGCTGCTTACCGGCTCGGTTGCACGCATGCCGCTATTGGCGATGCCGTTGCTGATAATCACCGCCGGCATCTTTTTTTCCTTTTCGCGCGGCGCCTGGGGCATGTTCGCCGTTTCGGCGATCCTGCTGACCGGTGCCTTGTTCCTGCAGAGCGCCAGCGGCAAGTTCAAGCTGCGCGTCGTCGTCATGACCATCGCCGCCGTCGGACTGCTGGTCATCGCAATGATCGTCATCCTGCAACTGCCAGGCGTCGCCGAGATGTTCTCGAACCGCGCACAGCTCGAACAAAGCTACGACACCGCCCGGCTCGGCCGCTTCGCCCGCTATACGATCGGCTTTCAGATGGCACTGGAGCATCCGTTCGGCATCGGCCCGCTCGTCTTCGGCAAGATGTTCGGCGAGGACACGCACGACATCTGGCTGAAGATGCTGATGGATTACGGCTGGCTCGGCTTCGTGTCGTTCCTGACGCTGACGTGCTGGACGATCGCCGCCGGCTTCCGCATTCTGCTGCGCGACCGGCCGTGGCAGCCTTATCTTCTATGCGCCTACGTCGCCTTCATCGGCAATATCGGGCTCGGCACCTTCATCGACATCGACCACTGGCGCCATGTCTACCTGCTGCTTGGCTTGATCTGGGGTGCCATCGCGCTCGAATACCGCCACCAGTGGCAACTGCGGGCGGCGCAGCGACCGGCAATCCCCGTCGCGGTTGCTTCAGGCAGGACAGCAACCGAATTCGGTTGACCGGACCCGGTCTATCACGATACATCGCGACCGGTCCGGAGTGTAGCGCAGCCCGGTAGCGCACTTGACTGGGGGTCAAGGGGTCGTCGGTTCGAATCCGGCCACTCCGACCATTAAAATCCAAAGGCTTAGCCAGTTTTCCCCCAAAACTGGCTGTACAGACAATAGCCGCACTGCAGCCAGCGCAACATACGCAGGCGTGATCTCATCGAGGGAACCGATCACGCATCACTCGTGCGCGAGGCACGGAGGCTGGCGTCTAGCCAGAAGCCCACCGAGAAACCGCGCGGTAACGGCTAGGTAAGCTTTGCTGCGTACGCCAACCTTTATCGTGAGCCCGTATTCCAGCTTCAACAAGAAAAGGTCCCGCCGCACATGCCAGAACGGCGGGACTCGATCAGGCGCCTTGCATCAGGCAGGGGTGACTCGGGGGTTGGGCATGCCCGGTGCGCGCGGATCGTAGTGAACCCTAGGCGCATCAGCTGCAATGCGTCCACCAACCGTCGGTTGGAAAGAACTAATTCAATCCCGACGGCTGGCCTGGCCTGAACAGGCGCGCGCTCAAGGCTCAGTTTCTTCCCGGGGAGGAGCTTTTTGGTCAGGACAATCAGGATAGGGCAATTCTTCACACGGAGAGGGCCTGTCGCCAACGCTGCCATAATGTTCCGCGAGTTTTGCGAAACCGTAGGCGAAGGCGAAAAGAAGCGCGAGGACAACCGCTATTCGGACGGCCATACCGTATTGTAGCAGGATCCTCCCATTGGAGCGCGCGGCGTTTTGGTACGTTTGAATGTTGAGTTCGAAAAAGGTTGGCTGTAGTTGAATTGCCGTCGTCCGCAGTTGTAAGGGCGAGCGGACGCTTCGAAGATGCCACGCGCTTTCGCCCTGTCCGGGAGAGATGCAATGTCGCTTCAAGGGGTTGCCTGTCCTGCCGATCTGACCATGTTGACCAAGGCACTCGATGCCCGATGCCGTGAACTAGGCCTCGCTGATGGAGATCCAGGCAGAGAACTGCTCGGCCGCAGGGTGATGGATTTATTTGAAAGTGGTCAGCTCAGCGCCGAAGATTTGAGACTGGCTCTGAGCGGCGAGATCTTTAACGCCAAAAATCGTCCGGCCGGAGCCAGTGGGCTTTGATACGGCAAGCGGCTATCCGCGCAACCATTTGAATTACTGGCCCAGCGTCGGCTTCCGTGTGCGCAGGAGCGCGTGTGAACAAATGTGATTTTGCGGTCGGTGCCAGACGGGCTAACTTTACCCATCGAACGAAAGAGGAGAATGATCATGAAGACATTCCTCGCAATAGCCGCGGCACTGACCATGTCCATATCAGCTGCCTCTGCGGATTGCCCCGCGCATTCCAAGGTCCAGGCATCGGTCGACACGCAGACGAAGACAGCAAGCGTCGAGAAGGCCGATATGTCGACTGTCACGGACGCTCAGACGATCAAAAAAGAAGAGCCACAGAAGACCGAGTAGCGGTAACGCTCAGCGGATCCCACGACCCGGATAAATGGCTACTGGCACACATCCACCCACTCGGCGTCGACGAGTTCGGCCAGGCGTTGCGGGCTGAGCCGTACGGCGGCATTCGTCGCGCCTGCCGCCGGGACGACCTCGTCAAAGGCGCGCAGCGAGATGTCGCAGTAGACCGGGAGCGGCGCCGGTAGGCCGAACGGGCACACCCCACCGACGGGATGATCGGTCGCGGCGAGCACCTGCTCGGCGTCCAGCATTCGCGCCTTGCCACCAAACCGGTCCTTGAATTTGCGATTGTCCAGCCTGGAGATCCCGCTGGCCACGATCAGCATCGTCTGGTCGCCGGCGCGCAAGCAGATCGTCTTGGCAATCTGCGCCGGCGCTACGCCATGCGCTTCGGCGGCCAAAGGCACCGTCGCCGAGCTTGCCTCCGTGACGATGACATCAATGTCGGGCGCGTGTGCGGCGAAAAAGGCGCGAACGGATTCGAGGCTCATCTCCGGCAATTTCCGTCTGGCGTCGCCGTGGCGGCCGGCAAGTCCACTACGTGGCCGTAAAAAACGAAGCCCGCCAGGGCGACCCATGGCGAGCTCGTGGAATAAAAGCATGACACGTCGCTACGACACGGATCGCCTTTTGGCAGGCAACACGGCTTCGTCAAACAGAGCGCTTTCCGGAAGTTGAAGCGCGGAGGCAATACGCCGACGTTTCGAGGGATCGGCATCCTTGCCGCTTTCAATGTCGGCAATCTCATAGGCTGCCAGCCCGCACGCCAGGGACAGCTCTTCGATGCTGTATCCACGGGCTTCCCGGGCGGTTCGGACGGCACTGCGTTCAGGCGTAACCGCGCTCGCCGCCAGTTCGGAGTAAGGTTCGCGTTTTGCTATTTGGGGCATTGGCAACTCCGTGGGATGAAAGAGTTAGATCAAATCATGTTGTTGCCTGAGACGATCGGGAGAATGCCCGCTCGCCGGTGATTTGCCAAGCATCAAAGATAGCGTCACGGCATCGTGAACCGACGCCGGAATGAATGGCGGATGCCGGCGCGCCGACATCTGGCCGGTTCGTCAGCAGACACAGTTCGGAAACAAAATTCTACAGGCCGGAAAAACTGCCGAAAAACTCCAAGGCGATAGTCCCAACCGCAGCGCTCGAGTCACCGACCTGAATCAGTGACGCTCAAATTCCGCCTGCGCAAAAAGGAAACGATGTCATGAAGAAGCCTCTTCTCTCCGCCCTTGGACTTGCAATCGCACTTGCCCTCTCGATGCCGATCATCGGCGCAAGCAGCGCGAATGCAACGACGATGCACACCACCGTCAAGAAGCATCACCGCCATCACTACCATCACCGCGTCCACCACTACCGCCACCATCACAAGAAGGTTGTCGCGAAGAAGTACTGAAAACACCCTCGGGCGAACAACCCGCAATCAGGCGTTCTGGTGCTTGATCAAGGGCGGCGCGCTTGCCGGGCTTTCCGTGTCGGCGAAAAATGGCGGCGGTCCGCTGACCACCGCCATTTGCTTATCTCAACGTGCCGATCTTGAACGCGCTCGCGGTGCTTGTTGCTGCCGGCCGCCGAGGAACAGACTGGCGACGAGCCCGACCAGAACCAGCCCGACAGCGGCCGCCGTCGCCGGGTGATCTCGGGCGGTCTTCTCGATCGCCCGGCCTTGCCTTCTGATTGCCGGCAAGGCGTCGCCGAGGCGCTCAGTGATATCCGAATAATAATCCGACGCGGTATCGCGCCCGTCTTCGTAAAAGGCGCCGCCCCGCTTTAACACGGCTTTCTTCAAGGTGGCCAGTTCCCTGGTCAGGGCCGCGACCTGTTTGTCCAGATCGGTGTCGGAGATGCTCGAAAGCGATGCCATGACGTGCTTCCTTCATCTGTAGAAGGAAGCCTAACGCATGACCCTGAAGACCGTTCCGGTCAGCCCGGCGGGCTCTAGCGAACCTGATCGAGCAGGCGCTTGCATTCCAGCAGGTCGAACAGCGCCTCCTGCAGCAATGCGCGATTGTCACGGGAAAGTTTTGACGTGTCCGGCGGAACCGGACCTTCCTCGTCGGTCTTGCCTATACCGAAAAAACGACGGCTGGGTTTCACCCTCGGCTGGCCAACCAGCATTTCGTCGTCCGTGCCGCGCGGCTGCGCCGCTTGCGTCAGCGGTACCGTGTCGGCCTGCCGGCGCTGCGAGATCGCCTCGACCGCCGCCATGTCGCCACTGCCGACGGCGATCAGAAACTGGTTGCCGTTCTCGCGCAACAGCTTCTGCACGCCCTTGATCGTATAGCCCTGGTCGTAGAGCATATGACGAATACCCTTGATCAGTTCGACGTCCTGCGGACGGTAGTAGCGGCGGCCGCCGCCGCGCTTCATCGGCTTGATCTGGTTGAAACGCGTCTCCCAGAAGCGCAGCACGTGCTGCGGCAAATCCAGATCCTCCGCGACCTCGCTGATGGTGCGGAAAGCATCAGGGCTCTTGTCCATGGGCGAATCCTCACGCTAGAGCATGATCGCGAAAGGCGGGAACCGGGTTCGGGCGACATCACGCTTAACAAGGAGAGCAGCTTTCCGTCCCGCCGGAACGGATCACACCCAAATACCGATCCGGCGTACCGAATCGCATCTTATTTCAGCGGTTTATGAAACAATATTCAAGCCCGGCGCAAAAGCAGGGTTCGCTTTTCAACCGAAGCCTGGAGCATGATTCTTGGCAAAGGGGGATTGGGCGGCTACTTGCTGCCCTTGGCTTTGCTGTTTTGATGGGAGCGCAGGATACGATTCTTCAGCACGTTCGACGACTTGAAGGTCATCACCCGGCGCGGCAGGATCGGCACTTCCTCACCGGTCTTGGGATTGCGCCCGATGCGCTCGTTTTTGGAGCGCACGTGGAAGGTCGCGAAGGACGACAGCTTCACCGTCTCGCCGCGAACGATCGCCTCGCAGATCTCATTCAGCACCGCCTCGACAAGCTCGGCCGATTCAGTACGCGACAGCCCAACCTTGCGGTAAACGGCTTCGGCGAGGTCGGCGCGCGTAAGTGTCTTTCCCCCCATACGAACCGTCCCATCAGCTCAAAAACATAAATCGATACAAGCAACGGCAGAACCTAAGTAATTGATCCGTCAAGGTCAAGGGACCCGAACCCGATAGTTCGGCACTTACCAGCGGAGCAGGACGGCACCCCAGGTGAAGCCGCCGCCCATCGCCTCGAGCAGTACCAGGTCACCCTTTTTGATGCGACCGTCGGCGACGGCTGCGGACAGTGCCAGCGGCACGGAAGCCGCCGAGGTATTACCGTGCAAATCGACGGTCACCACCACCTTCCGCTCCTCTATCCCGAGCTTTTTGGCCGAAGCGTCAATAATTCGTTTATTGGCTTGATGCGGCACGAACCAGTCGAGATCGGCGGCGCCGATGCCGGCCTGTGCGAACGTCGCCTCGATGACGTCGGTGATCATGCCGACCGCATGCTTGAACACTTCGCGGCCTTCCATCCTGAGGTGCCCGACCGTTCCGGTGGTCGACGGCCCACCGTCGACAAAAAGCTTGTCCTTATGGATGCCGTCGGAGCGCAGGCTGGCCGCCAGAACGCCTCGGTCGGCGATGCCGCCTGCCCCCGTGCCTGCTTCCAGCACCATCGCGCCGGCGCCGTCGCCGAACAAAACGCAGGTCGAGCGGTCGTTCCAGTCGAGAATACGCGAAAATGTTTCCGAGCCGATCACCAATACCCGTCTGGCCAAGCCGCCGCGGATATAGAGGTCGGCGGTCGTCACTGCATAGACGAAGCCGGAGCAGACCGCCTGCAGGTCGAAGGCAAAACCGTGGTGCATGCCGAGCCGATTCTGGATCTCGACCGCGGTCGCGGGAAAGGTGTTGTTGGGCGTCGAGGTCGCCAGCACGATCAGGTCGATGTCGTCAGCCGTCAGGCCGGCGCTGTCGAGGGCCGCGCGCGCTGCCGCCTCGCCCAGCGAGGCCGTCGTCTCGTCGTCGGCCGCAATGTGGCGCTGGCGAATGCCGGTGCGCTGGACGATCCACTCGTCCGACGTCTCGACCATGCCTTCGAAATCGGCATTCTTCATAATGCGGCGGGGCAGCGCGGCGCCCGTGCCGCGCACGACTGATCTGATCAATGCTCTTTCCTATTCCTTTGCGTCGATGACGACGTCGGATTTCCGGATTGTCTGGGCATTCGGATTGCGGGCATGGAACAGGTCGAGATCGGCTTCGATGCGGTCAAGCAGATTGTTGCGCACCATGTCGTAGCCAAGCTCGATCGCCGCCGCGAAGCCATCCGAATCAGCCCCGCCATGGCTTTTCACCACGATGCCGTTCAATCCGAGGAAGACGCCGCCATTGGAGCGGCCGACATCCATCTTCTCGCGCAGGCGATCGAAGGCGGTCTTGGCGAAGATATAGCCGATCCTGGCCATCAGCGTCCGGTTCATCGCCGCGCGCAGATAGCCGGCGATCTGCCTGACGGTGCCTTCCGCCGTCTTCAGCGCGATGTTGCCGGCAAATCCTTCGGTAACGACGACGTCGACACTGCCCTTGCCGATGTCGTCACCCTCGACAAAGCCGTGGTAGTTCATCGAGGCCATGTTGGCCTCGCGCAACATACGACCCGCCTCCTTGACCTCTTCCTGGCCCTTGATCTCCTCGACGCCGACATTGAGCAGGCCGACGCTCGGCCGTTCGATGCCGAAAACCGAGCGCGCCATGCCGGTGCCCAGAATGGCAAAATCAACCAGTTGATGCGCATCCGCGCCAATGGTGGCGCCGACGTCCAGCACCACGCTCTCGCCGCGCAATGTCGGCCAGAGCGCCGCGATTGCCGGGCGATCGATGGTCGCCATGGTGCGAAGGCAGAATCTGGACATTGCCATCAGCGCGCCGGTATTGCCGGCCGAGATGCAGGCGTCGGCAGTGCCTGCCTTGACCGCCTCGACGGCCTTCCACATCGATGACTTCCAGCGGCCATGGCGCAGCGCCTGGCTCGGCTTGTCGTCCATCCGCACTGCGATCTCGCAGTGGATGAACTCGCTCACTTCCGCCAGCTTGGGGAATTTGGCGAGTTCGGGCCGTACCACTTCTTCGCGCCCATAAATGACGAAGCGTATATCCGGACGGCGGGTGGCGACAGTCATGAGCGCCGGGATGACCACGCTTGGCCCGTGATCGCCGCCCATGGCATCGATGGAAATCCTGATCACGCGGTGTTCATCTCACGGTTGCTTGGCCAGCGGGCTTGCCAAGGTGCGGGGCTCGCGAAGGTTCGGCGAAAATAACGGTTTTGGGCTGCCGCACAACCAACTTTTCTCAAATTGGGTCAGCTATCAGGATTTTCCCAACAGTGATCTGAGCTTTTGCTGGAATTCATTCTCCACAGGCTCGGCATCGCCGGCGGCCTGCAGCGATACACCCGGCTTGCGCGGATATGGATCGATCGCCAAGCCAAAGAACTGCTCGGCAAGCGCCCCGACGTCGATCGCATCGCCGGAAAAGGTTTCCGGGCTGTCCGGGCCTTCGGCGTCGAGCAGGATCTCACCGCCGCCGTCGAAACCTTGCCGCCCGAGCTTGGATTGCTCCGGCAGGAACAGCGCTTCGACCGGCTCATCGATATGCGCCTCGACCGGGTCGAGGGTGACGATGCAGGCCTGCGTTATATCGGCCTCGACATGACCGCTGACTTTCACGCCGTTGCGCTTCCAGGGCTCGACCAGGAGTTCGGCGCGATAGTTCTCGACCGAAAGCAGCTCGTGCTCGACGGCCAGCAGGGCGCGCTGCCCAGCGTCGGCATCGATGACCACCGGCAGCCCCTTTTGCGGCAGCCGGGCGACATTTGCCAGGAATGACACTGGGCTGTGGGTATCAGGGTGTTTCATCTTCGCCTCCACTTCGCCACCTTCATCGGCCAGCCGTCGCTCAAGCGTTGGCCACGGGAAATGCCACCGTTCCGGAAACGATCGATTCGGTCGGCTGTTCCGCGAGTTGCCTTGATGCATCGGCGGCATAGAGTGCCAGTTGCGACGCTTGCGGCCAGGCGCCGGCATCCGGCCTGACATTGCGGGCAAGGGCGGCGGCGAGTGCATCATGGTCATTTCGTTGCAGCGCATCATCATAGGCGGCGGTACGGCCATAGAACATCTTCGCCAGTTTCCGCATTCGCTTCGGCACACCGACGTCGCCAATGCCCAATTCACGCAACGAATGTTCGACATCCATGAAGAACTCGTCGATCAGCACCTGCGCAACCTCTGCCGCAGCACCGCCCTCGCCGCGCAACCGGTGCTGGAACAGGAACATGTGCAACGACAGCATCTCGAAGCGGCCGAGCGGCGTGTCCGGGACGTTCCAGGCGGAATAAAACACCGTTTGCCGCGCCGCCGCCACGATTTGTGCGTAAAGCGCCTCGGTGATGGCGCGGTTGGCATGTCGTTCGCGGCCAAAGAGGCGCTGGAACATTTGAGGGTGGTCTCCCGGGACCGTTTGTTGAAGTGGCCTTGTTGCATCGGCAAGCAAGCTGGTTTACCGGTTTTGCGGCCCAGCGCAAGTTGCGGCCAGCTTATGGAGTTGTAGTTGCGCGCGCTGAAATTCAAGTCGACTTTCCTGCCCAGGCCCGGCGGTGCGGTTTCGCTGCTGGTGATCGCTGCGGCGCTTTCCGCCTGCAATTCGTCCAAGATGATCGGCGATCTCAATCCGAGCGAGACGCTGACGCAAGGCTACGTCATCGACCAGCAGGCGATCGACCTGGTGCCGGTCGGCTCAAGCCGCGAACAGGTGCTGCTGGCGCTCGGCACTCCCTCGACGAAGGCGACCTTCGATAACGAGGCCTTTTATTACATTTCTCAGACGCGCAAGCGCTATGTCGCCTTCGACAAGCCGCGGCTGGTCGACCAACATGTGCTGGCGGTCTATTTTGGCGATGACGGGCGCGTCACCCAGATCGCCAATTACGGCTTGAAGGACGGCAAGGTGTTCGACTTCATCTCGCGCACCACGCCGACCGCCGGCAAGGACCAGAACTTCCTCAGCCAGATCATCAGTGGCGCCAGCAAGCTGGCGCCTGGTGTTCCCGGCGCCAGCGGCGGCAGCACGCTCGGCGGCACCTGATCCACCCGAGGGTGTCGGCTTCCTTCCGTTCCTTTCGCTTCCCTGTAAGCGGCATATCTCAGGCAATGAAAAACCCGCGGGAGCGATCCCGCGGGTTTTTGTCTTAAGGCCATAGCGACCGAGCTTAGCCGTGCGCGAGAACGGCCAGCAACAGCAGCGCGACGATGTTGGTGATCTTGATCGCCGGGTTGACCGCTGGGCCGGCAGTATCCTTGTAGGGATCGCCGACCGTGTCGCCGGTCACCGAAGCCTTGTGCGCTTCGGAGCCCTTGAGGTGCTTGAGGCCGTCCTTGTCGACGAAACCGTCTTCGAACGACTTCTTGGCGTTGTCCCAGGCGCCGCCGCCGGAGGTCATCGAGATGGCAACGAACAGGCCGTTGACGATGACGCCGAGCAGCGAGGCGCCGAGCGCGGCAAAGGCGGATGCCTTCGAACCGGAGATCAGGAGGACGCCGAAATAAACCACCAGCGGCGCCAGCACCGGCAGCAATGATGGAACGATCATCTCCCGGATCGCTGCCTTGGTCAGAAGGTCGACGGCGCGCGCATAGTTCGGCTTCGAGGTGCCGGCCATGATGCCCGGATCCTCGCGGAACTGCTTGCGCACCTCCTGGACGATAGCACCCGCGGCGCGGCCCACGGCGGTCATGGCGATGCCGCCGAACAGATACGGGATCAGGCCACCGAAGATCAGGCCGGCGACGACGTAAGGATTGGAGAGGTCGAAGGAGACGTCGCCCATGCCCTGGAAGTACGGGTATTTGTCGCCATTGGCGGCAAAGAACTTCAGGTCGTTAGAGTAGGCCGCGAACAGCACCAGCGCGCCGAGGCCGGCCGAGCCGATGGCGTAGCCCTTGGTTACCGCCTTGGTGGTGTTGCCGACAGCGTCAAGCGCGTCGGTTGACTGGCGCACTTCCTTGGGCAGGCCGGCCATTTCGGCAATGCCGCCGGCATTGTCGGTGACCGGGCCGAAGGCATCGAGCGCGACGATCATGCCGGCGAGGCCAAGCATCGTCGTCACCGCGATCGCCGTGCCATAGAGACCGGCGAGCTGGTATGTCGAGATGATGCCGCCGACGATGACGATCGCCGGCAACGCCGTCGCTTCCAGCGAGACCGCGAGGCCCTGGATGACGTTGGTGCCGTGACCGGTGACCGAGGCCTGGGCGATGGAGTTCACCGGACGCTTGCTGGTGCCGGTATAGTATTCGGTGATCACCACGATGAGGCCGGTCACCACAAGGCCGACCAGGCCGCAGATGAACAGGTTCGTGCCGGTGATGGCCATGCCGGCGACAGTACCGATCTCACCCCAGCCGATGCATGCCGAAGTGGCGACGGCAAGGCCGACAATCGACAGCAAGCCGGTGACGATAAGGCCCTTGTAGAGCGCGCCCATGATCGAGCCGCTGGAACCGAGCTTGACGAAGAAGGTGCCGACGATCGAGGTGAGGATGCAGGCGCCGCAGATGGCCAGCGGATAGAGCATGGCCGCGCCGAGAACGGCGGTGCCACCGAAGAAGATGGCGGCGAGGACCATGGTGGCGACGACGGTCACCGCATAGGTCTCGAACAGGTCGGCGGCCATGCCGGCGCAATCGCCGACATTGTCGCCGACATTGTCGGCGATGGTGGCCGGATTGCGTGGATCGTCTTCGGGAATGCCGGCTTCAACCTTGCCGACGAGATCGCCGCCGACGTCGGCGCCCTTGGTGAAGATGCCGCCGCCGAGACGGGCGAAGATCGAGATCAGCGAGGCGCCGAAGCCGAGCGAAACAAGCGAGTCGATGACGACGCGATCGTCGGGCTGCAGACCCATGAACTGGGTCAGGATCAGGTAGTAGATCGAGACGCCGAGCAGGGCCAGGCCAGCAACCAGCATGCCAGTGATGGCGCCCGACTTGAAGGCGATCTCGAGGCCGGCAGCGAGGCTGTTGGAAGCCGCCTGCGCGGTGCGCACATTGGCGCGCACCGAGACGTGCATACCGATGAAGCCAGCGGCGCCCGATAGAACGGCGCCGATCAGGAAGCCGATGGCGGCGGTGATCGAAAGCAGCCACCAGGCGAGCAGCAGGACCACGACGCCGACGATGGCGATAGTGGTGTACTGGCGCGCCAGATAGGCCTGCGCGCCTTCGCGGATGGCCGCGGAAATTTCCTGCATGCGTGCATTGCCCTGATCGGCCGCGAGGACCGAACGTGTCGCCCAGATGGCGTAAAGGACTGAAAGCAGACCGCAGGCGATGACAGCTGAAAGTATGGTCATTGCCGAATTTTCCTCGATTGGTGGCCCAAAAGAACCCCTCCCCGGGCCGTTGAGACAGGGGACGAATTTTCCGCAACCGGAATCCGTCCCTTCGCAGCGGCTTATGCGAAACAGGGCTCGGAACGTCAAGATATTGTTCCGTTCCTGTCCGGCTTTCGCCCAAAAGATCCCGGGTTTCGTCCAAAAGGCTGGACGGCAGTGTGCGCCTGTCGACACTGCCATCCGGTTAGATCGGTTGAAATCGACGAACGGCGGTCAGGCTTTACGCGGGTCGCCGTCCGGCTGGACGACGAAGACCAGCACCACCAGCATGGTCATGTAGAATTTGAACGCCGCCTCCTGACCATTCCAAATCGAAGACTGCCACATGGCGAACCACTCGCCGCCAACGACCATGAAGCCGAAATACCAAACAAGGAAACCCATGGTGGCGGCTATGATGACGAACTTCTTGGCATCGTTGAATGCCTGTCCGCTGGCTTTGCGCGCCTGCCAGAGTTGCCAGGCGGCGATTAGGTAAAGCAGGCAGGTCAGCGCCTCGCCAATGATGATCAGCCAGTAGCCAGCCGTCCACAGCGACGGGTTGGTGATCGAGCGGTACATCAGTGCATTGCCGGGAAAGGTCGTGTCCATGCTCAGCACATGCTGGACAAAGACGAAGTTTGAGCCGTAATCGGTGATGTTGCCGAAGGCGACGAGGAAGGCGAAAGCCGCCAGACACAAACACATGACGATCTTGGAGAAACGCGCGGTCATGGCAAGAACTCCTGCTGAAAGATCGGGGCATCGCACTCATCAATCGCCGAGTCCCGAAGATCGCGCAACGGGTGGGCCAGTGATCATCGTGCTCACAGCCATTGCGAGACATTATGCCGGCAAGCAAGATATTGCCGAGACTGTCGAAGCCCTCGATCTCGACAGTGATTGCGCGGTGGGCGACTTGGTCTCTGTGGTTAGAGCCGACACACAGCACGATTTCGCCATCATCCGCCGCCGCTGGATCACCGGCGAGACGGGCACAACGCTGGAACTGACGCTCGATCATCCGACGCGGTCGACCGGCCACTGAAAAAAGAGCGAACTTCGCCCCGAGACGCTACTCGGGCTCGCGTCCCATGCGCCGGGCGGTATAGCGCTCGACCGCCGACAGCCCGTCATAGATCAGCACGGCAAGGGCGGCGACGATCAGGCCACCCTGCAGGATGAAGGCGAGGTTGTTCGACAGCAGGCCTGCGATGATCACCTCGCCCAGTGTCCTCGCCGCTACCGTCGAGCCGATGGTCGCGGTGGCAAGGCTGATCACCACCGACAGCCGGATACCACCGAGAATGATCGGCGCGCTGAGCGGCAGCTCGACCTTGACCAGTCTTTGCCAGCCGGTCATGCCGGCGCCACGCGCCGCCTCGACTACGTTGGCCGGCAGCGTCGTCAGGCCGGTCAGCGCATTCTCAAAGATCGGCAGCAGTCCGTAGAGAAACAGCGCAATCAGCGTCGGCTTTTCGCCGAAGCCGACCGCCGGCACGGCAAGCGCCAGCACCGCCACCGGCGGAAAGGTCTGGCCTATATTGACCAGACTGCGCGACAGCGGCAGGAATTCGGCGCCGGCTGGCCTGGTGACCAGAATGGCGAGCGCGACCGCAACGATCGTCGCGGCAACCGTCGCGATCAGCACGGTCCGCAGATGCAGCAGCGTCAACGTCAAAAGGCTGCCCTGATTGTAGATTACCGGCGCGTTGTTCTCTGTCAGCGGCTTCAGCAGCGGTTCGAACCAGCCGGGATTGGCGACGAAGGCAATAAGCACTACTACCAAGGCCAGCCTGAGCAGCGACGGAAGCCAGGCTTTCATGCCGGCCTCGCCGCGCGCTTAACCAGCCCGTCTACAGTGACGCGGCCAAGCGATTTGCCGTCAGAATCTTTCACCGGAAGTGCCGGGCGGCCCGACCACAGGAGTTCGGCCAACGCGTCGCGTTGGCTGGCGTCACCGGGGATCGCCTCGCCTTCGGCCGTGCCTTTTTCCACCGCGTCGCGCACCCGGCCAAGCGACAACAGCCGGAACGGTTTTTCGCTGGCGCCAACCAGGGTCTCGACAAACGCGCTGGCCGGTTTCGCCAGTATCTCGGCCGGCGCGGCATATTGCACTACTTTGCCGCCATCCATCACCGCGATCTTGTCGCCCATGTGAACGGCCTCTTCCATGTCATGGGTGACTAGGATGATGGTGGTGCCGAAGCGTTTCTGGATCGCCAGCAGATCCTCCTGCGCCTTGTTGCGGATGATCGGATCGAGCGCACCGAACGGCTCATCCATCAACAGCACGTTGGGTTCCGCGGCAAGCGCCCGGGCGACGCCGACGCGCTGCTGCTGACCGCCGGAAAGCTCATGCGGATAGCGTGGCCCGTAGGCTTGCGGGTCGAGCTGGTATAGCGTCATCAGCTCGTCGACGCGGGCCTTGATGCGGTTGGCGCCCCAGCCGAGCAATACCGGCACAGTGGCGATGTTCTGCGCCACCGTGCGATGCGGAAACAGGCCGTGGCCCTGGATGGCATAGCCGATGCTGCGACGCAGCTCATAATCCGGGACCGAGCGGTTATCGACGCCGTCGAGCTTGATCACGCCCGATGTCGGCTCGACCAGCCGGTTGATCATGCGAAGCAGCGTCGTCTTGCCGGAGCCGGAGGTGCCGACGATGACGGCGATGCTGCGCGGCTCGATTACTATCGACACGTCGTCGACGACTGTCGTCTCGCCGTAGCGCTTGGTGATGCCTTCGATCTCGATCATGCCGTTTCAACCCTGCGCTTGCTGGCGCTCATTTCGATCACTGCATCGAGGATGATGGCAGCGGCGAAGGCCAGCACCACCGTGGGAACAGCACCGAGCAGCACCAGGTCCATCGCCGTCTGGCCGACCCCCTGGAATACGAACACGCCAAAGCCGCCGCCGCCGATCAACGCGGCAATCGTGGCGAGGCCGATATTCTGCACCAGCACGATGCGGATGCCGGTGAGGATCACCGGGAAAGCCAGCGGAAACTCGACGCCGAACAGCCGCTGGCGGTCGGTCATGCCCATGCCGCGCGCTGCGTCGTTGGCGGCACGCGACACACCGGCGAGGCCGACCACGGTGTTGGCCACTACCGGCAGCAGTGAATAGAGGAACAAAGCGACGAAAGCCGGCGCCGTGCCGATGCCGCGAATGCCGAGCGCGGCAGCTCCCGGCACATGCGAAGCGACCCAGCCGAGCGGTGCAATCAAGAGGCCGAACAGCGCAATCGAAGGAATGGTCTGGATGATGTTCAGCACGTTGAGCACACCGGCCCGCAATTTCTCGACGCGGTGGCAGAGGATGCCGAGCGGCAGGCCGATAATCACCGCTGCCGCCAGCGAACCCAGCGCCAGCGTCACGTGCTTGGAGCCTTCCGCCCAAAAACTATCGGCGCGATTGAAATATTCCTTGAGGATCGACAGGCTATTCCAGCTTCCCGAGACGAGCAGCAGCCCGATCGCCGCTGCGGCGGCAACAAGCACGCCGATCCGTGCCTGAGGCGACAGGTTCAGCCTAGTAAGCACGTCGGCGAGCAGAAGCGTGAAGGCGAAGATAAGCAGCCAAAAGCCCGAAGCCGGCGAGATACGGGCGAAGGTGTTGCCGGCAGGTGTCAGGAAACTGCCGGCGACGCCGATCAGCAGCGCCAGCGCTGCAAGCGCAACCACACTGGCGGCGAGGCGCAGAACAAGCGGCGTTTTCAGCAGCGCAATGAGCGCCGCTGCGACGACAATCGCCATCAACAGCGGACCGACCATCGCAGGCAAAGATTCGAGGATCGAGCGCGCCTCGCCGGGTACGATGCGATTGGCGCGGAACGTGGCGAATGGTGCCGCAAAAGCCGCATAGGCTGATATCGCCGCGATGACCACGCCGAGCTTGTCGAACCGGATGCGCACGCCCTCCCCCATCGGCCGATCCGGCGCACCTCGAAAGCGGCGCGCCGGAATCGCCTTACTTGAGGAAGCCGTTCTTTTTCAAAAAGTCCTCGGCGACGCCCTTGACCGGTTCGCCGCCGACCTGCACTCGGCCGTTCAACTCCTGCAGCGTGACAAGGTCGAGCTTGGCGAAGACCGGCTTCAGCAGCGTCTCGATTTCGGGATGCTCCTTCAGCACCGCCTCGCGGATGATCGGCGCCGGCTGGTAGACCGGCTGCACACCCTTGTCGTCCTCAAGCACGATGAGGCCGGAGGGCGCGATGCCGCCGTCGGTGCCATAGACCATGGCGGCGTTGGCGCCGTTAGTCTGGTTGGCTGCGGCGGCAATGGTGGCCGCCGTGTCGCCGCCGGACAGCGTGATCAACTGGTCCGGCTTTAGCGTGAAGCCATAGGTCTTCTGGAAAGCGGGCAGCGCGGCCGCCGAATTGACGAACTCGGCGGAGGCCGCCAGCACCACCTTGCCGCCGCCCGAGACATATTTGCCGAAGTCGGAAAGAGTGACGAGCTTATTGGTATCGGCGACCTCCTTGCGCAGGGCGATCGCCCAGGTGTTGTTGGCCGGTGACGGTGACAGCCAGACGATCTTGTTGGAGTCGTAGTCGAGCTTCTTGGCAGTCTCGTAGGCCTTGGCGGCGTCTTTCCACACCGGATCGTCGGCCTTCTCGAAGAAGAAGGCGGCGTTGCCGGTGTATTCCGGATAGATGTCTATCTCGCCGGCTGTAATCGCCTTGCGCACCACAGGTGTGCCGCCGAGTTGGATGCGGTCGGTGGTCTGGATATTATTGGCGTTCAGCACCAGTTGGATGATATTGCCGAGCACACCGCCCTCGGTGTCGATCTTCGACGACACCACCACCTGGGCACTCGCCGAGGCCAACGCAATTCCGAGCGCTAGTACAGCGCCGGCCAGAACCTTGATTGAAAACATCTCACAAATCCCTTGCTGTGAACCGGAATACGGCTGCCGCATATGAGCATGGCTTCGATGCCCCGTCGGGGTACACGGTTTCATAAGAGGGGGGATGGGCGCAATAATTTTGTTCAGATGTGAGTGAATCCGCTGCCGCGACGTCCCGACAGCGTGACGTCAGTTGGCCGCACGCAAGCCCGTCATCTTCAACACGCCCAGTGCCACGAAGCACAGCGCGACGACCGGGAAAATCATCCAGTTCAGCATCTCCCAGCCCCAGGCATTGTAGACCGCGCCCGACATCAGCGAGGCGAAGGCGACGGAGCCGAACAGGACGAAATCGTGGAACCCCTGGACCTTGCCTTTTTCGGATGACTGGTAGCTGTCGGCCACCATGGCGGTGGCACCGATGAAGCTGAAGTTCCAGCCAAGGCCGAGCAGGATCAGCGCCGTCCAGAACTGCCACAGTGCCAACCCTGACAGCGCCACTATGGCGCAGCCAATCAGCAGCACCAGGCCGATGGCCACGATCCGCTCCGCGCCGAAGCGATAGATCAGCGACCCCGTGAAGAAGCTCGGCGCGAACATCGCCATCACATGCCAGGAAATGCCGAGCGTGGCGTCGTCGGTCGAAAGGCCGCAGCCGACCATGGCCAGCGGCGCGCCGGTCATCACGAAGCTCATCAGTGCGTAGCTGCCGACGGCGCAAAACAGCGCTGCGACGAAGCGCGGCCTGGTGACGATTTCCGAGAGCGGGCGGGCGTCGCTGTCGGCGATTTCCACCTTGTCGGTTGCCTTGGCCGGGATGCGCAACAAAGAGAGAATGGCGGCGCCGACCGCCGCCAGCACCAGGATGGACGCAAACGAGCCGGCAAACTTCACCGGCGAGAACAGATCGCCGGTGAAGATGACGATCTGCGGCCCGAGTATGGCGGTGACGATGCCGCCGGCAAGCACGAAGGAGATGGCACGCGCCTTGAATTCAGGCGGCGCATTGTCGGCGGCGGCAAAGCGGAACTGCTGGACGAAAGCGCCCCCGATGCCGATCACGGCCAAGCCGAAAGCGAATAGCCAGAAGCTGGCATGAAACAGCGCCAGCGTGGCGACCAGCCCGCCAAGCGCCGTGACCGCTGTGCCGGTCATGAAGCCGTCGCGCTGGCCGAGCCGGCGGATGATCGCCGCGGCCGGCAGGGAACCGAGCGCCACGCCGACATTGAAACCGGTGATCGGCGCGGTTGCCAGCGACTTGTCAGCATCGAGCAGGTACTGCCCGGCCAATCCGCCCATGGAAATGGCGATGGGTGCGGCCGAGCCGATGATCGCCTGCGAGGCTGCGAGGATGAAGGCGGTGCGACGCGCTTCCTTGCCCGCCCCAACGGCGACGATAGCAGTCATGAGGCGTCCTTGCCACGGCCCTCGCCACGCACCCGGCGCGACACGCGATCAAGCACCGCATTGACCAGTTTCGGCTCGTCTTCCTCGTAAAATGCCTTGGCGATGTCGACATATTCGGAGACGATGACCGCCACCGGCACGTCCTCGCGCTGCATCAGCTCGTAGACGCCGGCGCGCAATATGGCGCGCAATGTGGAATCGAGCCTCGACAGAGGCCAGTCCTCGGTCAGCGCCTGTCGGATGACTGGATCGATGGTCTTCTGGTGCTCGACAACGCCGGCAAGAATGGCGCGAAACCATTGCGCATCGGCTTCGCGATAGAGCGCGCCATCGACTTCCTTGCCGAGCCTGAACGCCTCGTACTCGGCGGTGATCTCGAACACGCCGCTGCCGGCGACATCCATCTGGTAGAGCGCCTGCACGGCCGCCAGACGGGCAGCACCGCGCTTGTTGGCGTGGCGAACCGCAGGCTGGCCGGGCGAAGCGGGTTCGCTCACGATCGCTCTCCCAGTTGTTCCTTTAGGGCGATCATGGTCAGCGCCGCACGCGCGGCAAAGCCGCCCTTGTCGCCTTCCGAACGTCTTGCTCGCGTCCATGCCTGTTCGTCGTTTTCGGTGGTCAGGATGCCGTTGCCGATGCAGACCGCATCCTGCACGGACAGGTCCATCAGGGCACGGCTGGATTCATTGGCGACGATATCGAAATGATAGGTGTCGCCGCGGACCACCGTGCCGAGGGCGACGAAGCCGTCATAGTTCGTCCCGCCTTCGGAGGCACCGTCGAGCGCGAAGGAAATCACCGCCGGGATTTCGAGCGAGCCCGGAACAGTGACGACATCGTATGTCGCGCCCGCTTCCTCGAGGGCCTTTGTCGCGCCTTCGAGCAACGCGTCGGCAAGGTCGTCGTGAAAGCGCGCCTCGATGACAAGAAGGTGGGCCTTCTTCTTCGGACGGATGAACGCTTTGCCGTGTTGGGATGTGCCTGCCATAGATGTCTCCGGGGATCGCCGGTGACTTAGGCCGAAGCCGGTTTGATCGCAAGCGGAAGATTGCCGAAGGAACTTTCAAGGCCAACTCGGCGGCGGTCGCATCAGGGAATGGGCTTTATGGACGAGCGCCTCAAAGTCCCTCCTTCGCCGCCTCCACCAGTCGCGCCGCGTAGCGGGCCATGGTGTCGATCTCGAGGTTGACGCGGTCGCCGACCTGTCGCTCGCCCCAGGTGGTGACGGTCAGCGAATGGTGGATCAACAGCACGTCGAAGCGGGTGCCCTCGACCTTGTTGACGGTGAGCGAAGTGCCGTCGAGCGCGACGGAACCCTTGGGGGCGATGAATTTGGCAAGCTCGCGCGGTGCTTCCAGGGTGAAGCGAACGGCGTCGCCCTCTTCCTTACGCGCCACGATCTCGGCCATGCCGTCGACATGGCCGGACACTATATGGCCGCCAAGCTCGTCGCCGATCTTCAGAGCCCGCTCCAGGTTGATGCGCGTGCCGGATTTCCAGCCCATCGCGGTCGTCAGCCTGAGTGCTTCTTCCCAGGCCTCGACCTCGAACCAGCGTGCGTTGGCGCCGTCTTCCGGCAATCCCGTCACCGTCAGGCAGACGCCGCCGCAGGAAATCGAGGCGCCGATGGCAATGGTCTGCGGATCGTAAGCGGTGTCGATACGCAAACCGACGCCTTCCCTGAGCGGCTTCACGGCGGCAACGGTGCCGACGTCGGTGACAATTCCTGTAAACATTACTTTGGCCCAGTGAACATCAGTTCGGTCCTAGATGTCTCTTGTCCATTCGGCATACGTGTCTTCGCCGAAACGCATGTCGCGCAATTTACGAAACCCCGGCGAGATATGGTTGGCATCGACCGGCGATGCAATGCCGTCCCCGCCGATCGCATCCGGCCCCTGAAACAGCACGATGCGGTCGACTAGGCCTTCCTCAAGGAACGCCTTGGCCACCTCGGCGCCGCCCTCGACCAGCACGCTGGCCATGCCGAGCGCCGCCAGATCCTCGAGCAGTTCCGGCAACGCAATATCGCCTTCATACGTCTCAGTGCCGATGAAGCGCACGCCGGTGCGTTCGAGCGCGGCCCGCCGACGTGGATCGGCCTCGGCACAAGCGGCGACATAGAGCGGGACCCGGTCGACGCCGGAAACCAGTTTCGAGGTCTCCGGCAGCCTGATCTGGCGGTCGAGCACGATGCGCGCCGGCGAACGGTTCTCAAGTCCCGGCAGCCGCACCGTCAGTGCCGGATCGTCCTCCAGCGCGGTGCCGATGCCGATCAATATGCCGTCCGCTTCGGCGCGCATCAGATAGACTTCGCGTCGGGCGATATCGCCGGTGATGGAGACCTGTCCCTCGCCTTTCACGCCGATCTTGTTGTCGCTCGAAAGCGCAAGTTTCAGGATCACTTCCGGGCGTTTTTTCAGAGATCGAATTAAATAGCCGGCCATCTGCTCCGCGGCCTCGGCCGCCAACACTTTTTCCACCACTTCGACGCCGGCGGCACGCAAGATTGCATAGCCCTTGCCGGAAACACGCGGGTCCGGATCGCTGGCAGCGCCGACCACACGCGCCACGCCGGCACTGACCAGCGCATTGGCGCAAGGCGGCGTGCGGCCGTGATGAGCGCAGGGCTCCAGCGTCACATAGGCGGTGGCGCCGCGCGCCAGTTCGCCGGCCTCTGCCAAAGCCCCGGTTTCGGCATGCGGCCGGCCACCGACGGCAGTGACACCGCTGCCGACG
Organism: Mesorhizobium sp. M0663; assembly: GCF_040320585.1. Classification (NCBI taxonomy): domain Bacteria; kingdom Pseudomonadati; phylum Pseudomonadota; class Alphaproteobacteria; order Hyphomicrobiales; family Phyllobacteriaceae; genus Mesorhizobium; species Mesorhizobium sp. M0663. Next base: position 46,955 of record NZ_JAMYPX010000016.1, on the reverse strand, counting down.
ATCATCGGCCCGTCGCCGTCATCGCGCACGATCAGCGTGCCGACGGAAGGGTTGGTCGAGGTCCGCCCGGCATTCTTGCGCGACAGCCTGAGGGCTGCCGCCATATAGCGGCGATCGAGGACCTCTTGCTCAGCCGTGCTGCGTTCGGACCCTGCCATGCTCAGCTGGCGTCCTCTTCGCTCTTCAGCTCTTCGCCCTTGGGCTCGTCGGTTTTGAGCTCGTCGCCTTTGAGTTCGCCCAACACGTCGTGGAAATCCTTGGCCTCGCGGAAATTGCGGTAGACGGAGGCAAAGCGCACATAGGCGACATCATCGAGCGACTTAAGCGCCTCCATGACCAGCCGGCCGACTTCCCCCGAGGCCACCTCGGTCTCGCCCGAGCTTTCGAGCTGGCGCACGATGCCGGTCACCGCCCGGTCGATACGTTCCGGGTCGACATTGCGCTTGCGTACCGCGATCTCGACAGAGCGCAGCAACTTGTCGCGGTCGAACGGCACCTTGCGTCCAGACTTCTTCACCACGACGAGATCGCGCAATTGGACGCGCTCGAAAGTGGTGAAGCGGCCGCCGCAATCCGGGCAGACGCGCCGCCTGCGGATCGCTGCACCGTCTTCGGCAGGGCGCGAATCCTTCACCTGCGTATCTTCGGACTGACAGTAGGGACAGCGCATGGAGAGCCTTCGGTTCGCGATTCTCGTAGTGCGAACGGCTTAGAGGTTTTTGCCACGATGGCAAAGTATGGCCGACGACCGATCGCGCCTCAGAGATAGCGAGGCACGAGGAAAATTGCGAGAGCGGCAATCAGTTGGACGGCAATACGCCAATCAGGGAGCGACGTCGCCGGTCGGGAAGCCGCAGGACGTGCCGAGATAGCGATAGGCCTTGGTGAAGCCGTCCATCGATATGGTCGCGACCGGCTTGTCGGCGAAGCTGACATCGAGGGCGCTGGTACGGCGCATGGCACGCAGTATGGCAAGCGTGGTCTCGGGTTTGTTGTCCATCATCCACTGTCCGTCGGCGATAATATGAAAACCAGCCTTGATCTTGTCGTTGACGTCGCGGAACACCGCCGGGATGTTGTCCCCCTTGGGCAAGTCACTGTTTCTCACGGCGATGATGAGGCTCGGATAGCCCTCGGGTGGCAGTACGTCGCCATTCGAGATGGCCAGCGTGAGGGTGCCACTGGTGCCGTTAGCGTCGAAAAAGACCGTCGAGGCGGCGCAGGTCTTGCGCACATCCTCACCGGTGTTGACCTCGTCCACCGTGGTGGACCACCTGCCGAAGGTCTCTGTCTTGGGTGCTGCCGGCGTCGGCTCGGTCTGCGCCAACGCCGCGCCGAGTAGCTGAGAGGTCGCTAAGGTGAGCAAGGCAGCGCCAACACTGGTGAAACGGAAAATTCGCATCATCATCAAGCGTCTCCGAGATGCAACCGTGGCCAGTTGATCGGCGCCGTCACAGTTGGGGGAACGACGCCCTGCGTCAACCAAGATACGGGTAAAGCGGAAAACGATCCGTCAATGCCGCCACCTTGGCCTTCGCGGTTGCCTCGACGGCCGCATTGCCTTCGTCGGAATTGGCGACCTTCAGTCCATCCAGCACTTCGGCGATCAGCTTGCCGATCTCGCGGAACTCGGCCTGACCGAAGCCGCGCGTGGTGCCGGCCGGCGTGCCGAGCCGAACGCCCGATGTCACGAAAGGCTTTTCCGGATCGAAGGGGATGCCGTTCTTGTTGCAGGTGATGTTGGCGCGGCCAAGGGCAGCCTCGGCGCGCTTGCCGGTGGCGTTCTTGGGACGCAGGTCGACCAACATCAGATGGTTGTCGGTGCCGCCGGAGACGATGTCGAGACCGGTTTCCTGCAGACTGGAGGCCAGCGCCTTGGCATTGGCGACGACGCTCTCCGCATAGATCTTGAAGCTCGGCTTCAGCGCCTCGCCCAGAGCCACCGCCTTGGCGGCGATCACATGCATCAGCGGTCCGCCCTGCAGGCCGGGGAAGACGGCCGAATTCATCTTCTTGGCAATATCCTCGTCATTGCAAAGGATCATGCCGCCGCGCGGCCCGCGCAGCGATTTGTGCGTCGTGGTGGTGACCACATGGGCATGCGGCAGCGGCGACGGATGCATGCCGCCGGCGACCAGGCCGGCGATGTGGGCCATGTCGACCATCAGATAGGCACCGATCGAATCGGCGATCTCGCGAAAACGCTTCCAGTCCCAGACACGTGAATAGGCTGTGCCGCCGGCCAGGATCAATTTCGGCCTGGTCTCATGGGCGGTCTTCTCGATCGCATCCATGTCGAGCAGATGATCGTCCCGGCGCACGCCATAGGAGACGACCTTGAACCATTTGCCGCTCATATTGACCGGCGAGCCATGTGTCAGGTGTCCGCCGGAATTGAGGTCGAGGCCCATGAAGGTGTCGCCGGGCTGCAGCAACGCCAGGAACACCGCCTGGTTCATCTGGCTACCGGAATTCGGCTGGACGTTGGCGAAGTTGCAGCCGAACAGCTTTTTCGCGCGTTCGATGGCCAGTTCCTCGGCGACATCGACGAATTGGCAGCCGCCATAGTAGCGCTTGCCCGGATAGCCCTCGGCATATTTGTTGGTCATGATCGACCCCTGTGCCTCGAGCACGGCACGCGAGACGATATTTTCCGAGGCAATCAGCTCGATCTCGTGGCGCTGGCGGCCGAGTTCGTTGCGGATTGCGCCGAAAATCTCGGGGTCGGCATCGGCAAGCGTGGTTTCGAAAAAGGATTCGAATTTGTTCGACACTGCCGCTGCTGTTGCCATGGGCTGAAATCCTCAAGGTTCGGAGTCTGTCGCGCCATTAACACAGTTGCTTTCGGCCCGCCACGTTTGCAGCGCGAAATTTGCTGGCCGGATTGCGCCAGAGAGACTGGCAGCCTCTATTTCCTTGCCTGCCGGCCCTTCAGCAGGGCCTCGGTGAGCGTGATCTCGGTGAACAGCGCCTGCATCGTATGGTCGTTAATCCGGCCGCTGCGAAACATTGCGCGAACCGCTGCGCGTTCGGCCTCAATGCCCGCCAGCCTCAATTCGAGTTCCAGCCGTCCGGCCTCGCGGGCCTCGGCGCGCGCCTCGTCGGCTTCGTCGGAGGCAGCGATGCGGCGACGGTAGCCGGCGACGATGCTGTCGGCGGTGGCAAGCCGGGCGCCGGGTGTTTCCCCTTCATCGCCGTCGGTCGCGCCGGCCATGCTCTCGATGCGGGCGATGGCGGCCTTGGCCGCGCCCACGCGCGCAAGACGCTCCTCGGCAGCGCCAGGATCCTCGCCCGGCTCGACCAGCCCTCGTGCCACCTTGGGTAAGGCAAGGCTGGCAATGAGCAATGAGCAGATGATGACGCCTGCGGCGAGGAAGATCACCACGTCGCGCGCCGGAAAGGGCGAACCATTCGGCATGGCGAGCGGCAGCGACAGGATGCCGGCCAGCGTGATGGCGCCGCGCACGCCGGCAACAGAGCCGGCGATCCGGACGCGCAGCCCGAACGGCTCGGCCTTCTGCTCGCGTAATCGCGCTGAGACGCGCGTCGCGATGTCGCCGACCCAGATCCACAGAAAGCGCAGCCCGATCAGGCATAGTGTCAGCGCGACCACCGTGGCGATTGGCTGGATGACCGGATAGCGGCTGCCGAGCTCAGGCGGCACGTTGCCGATGATTTCGGGAAGCTGCAACCCGAGCAGGATGAACAGCGCGCCGTTGAAGACGAAGGATAGCGTCGTCCACAGCGATACGGTCTGTATGCGTGCCGAGACGCCGAGAAAGCGGAAAATCCCGGAGCCGCCGGTGAGCACTCCGGCCGTGACCGCCGCCAGAATGCCCGAGGCGCCGACATTCTCGGCGCCGAGATAGGCGATGAACGGCAGCAGGACCATGACCAGCACCTGCACCTCGGCCGGCACGCCGCCGATACGGTTCAGCAATTGCAGCGCCTTGGCGGCGACGAACAAGGCAGCCACGCCGGCCAGGATGCCGGCAGCGACGGCATAGAGGAAAGTCACGGACGCCGCGACGAAGGAGAAGCTGCCGGTCAAGGCAGCTGCCACCGCAAAGCGGAACATCACGAGGCCCGACGCATCGTTGAGCAGCGCCTCGCCCTCCAGGATGTGCATCAGCCGGGCCGGGACCAGGCTCTTGTCGACGATCGAGGAGACGGCCACCGCATCCGTCGGGGACAGCACCGCAGCAAGTGCGAAAGCGACGACGAGCGGGATGCTCGGGACAAGCCAGTGCAAAGCGTAGCCGAAGCCGACAATGGTGAAGAAGACCAGCCCGATGGCGAGGTCGAGGATCGGCCCGCGCAGCGCGATCAGTTCGCGCTTCGGCGCACCATAGGCGTCGCTGAACAGCAGCGGTGGGATGAACACCAGCAGGAACAGCTCGGGATCGATCTCGACATGCATGCCGCGCACCGGCCAGGCGAGCGCTGCACCGATGGCGATCTGCAGTACCGGCAGCGGCACCCGCACCAGCCGGACCAGCGCGCCCGAAACGGCGACGAAGATGAGCACGACCAGAATGAACATTGCGACATGCATGATGCGATTTCCGACTACAGCGCCGCGTCCTTTTTCCGGCAATCGGCCCAGCAAAGCTTTCCGCGAAAGACCCCGGCAACGAAAAAAGGCCGCCCTTCCGGCGGCCTTTTTGCAAATGAACTCAGCTGCTTAGAGCGCGGATGTGATCTGCAGCTCGTTGGCCCCGTCGAGGCCGTAAATGTCGTCACGGAACTGGACCACGCCCGGCCCTGTCGACCAGGCCGAGACGTAGAGAAAATAAACCGGCACCGGATTGGTGACCTGCACCGGCGTGTTCTCCCCGGTCTTGATCGCCGCCTCGAAATGCTGGCGATCCCAGCCCGGTGTGTCGCGCAGAATCCAGGTGACGAGGTCGCGCACGTTCTGAACCCGCACGCAGCCAGAGGAATCGAAGCGCATCAGCTTGCCGAACAGGCTCTGCTGCGGCGTGTCGTGCATGTAGACGCCGTCCGGGCTGGGGAAATTGATCTTGACCGAGGCCATCGCGTTGCCGGCGCCCGGATCCTGGCGGAAGCGGTACTTCTCGGCGTCGTCGGTCGACCAGTCAACGGTCAGCGGATCAACCTCGCTGCCATCCGGTGCGAACAGACGGATGTGGCTATCCTTGAGATAGTTGGGGTCCTTCCGCATCAGCGGAATGATGTCCTTGCGCACGATCGAGACCGGCGCGTTCCAGTAGGGATTGACGATGATCTCGTTGATCTTGGAATTGACGATCGGCGTCTGGCGGTCGATCTTGCCGACGATCGCGGTATGGCGCAGCACGACGCGATCGTTCTCGACCGCCTCGATCTGTGCGCCCGGGATGTCGACCAGCACGTAACGGTTGCCTAGAGTACCGGCACGCTCGCGCAGCCGCTGCAGATTGGTCTGCAACTGGCCGAGCCGAATTGGCGCCGAAACATTCATCGCCGCATAAGAATACTGGCCCAGCGTCCCGTCGGCAGGCAGGCCATGGCGCGCCTGGAAGCGTTTGACCGCCGAGTCGACATAGGAATCGAAGGCTGTCGAAATGCCGGCGCTCTGCGCCAGATCGCCCGCAATCATCAGGCGCTTGCGCAGCGGGACCACGTCGGGATCATCGACGCCGAGCTGCAATTTCTTGGTGTCGGGAACCGGCTCCCAGCCGCCCTGGGCGACGATGTTCTGGTATTGCGCGACCGCCTGCTCGGTAAACGAAACGGTCTGCAGGCTGAAGATCGGCAGCGTCGAAGCCACTTTGCCGCCCTGGCTGGGGCGGGCGTCGAACTGGTCGTCCCAGTTGCCGCGGGCCGAGGATTTCAGGATATCCCCGATCACATCCTGCGCACTGGCGCGGCCGGCGACGATAGCGGCTGCGAGCGCGGAGGCTCCTGAAAGGAAGAAACGGCGGCTGGTTCTCATGGACGTTCCAGACATTCTTGCTACAATTCCACTCACCGGGCGGTCTCGCCCGCACTCTAGAGTTGGCTTCTTAACAATTAGCCAACCATGGCCCGCATCACTTCGGTGTAAAAACACAGGGGAAGTGACTTGGGCACAGGACAAATGCACGGCTTTGGCCCCAGCATCACCCGCATCTTCGGTTCCATTGGAATATGGCGGCAACGTGGCTGTTGCTCGAATTTGGATCGGCCGGCCTGACGAAACGGCAAGACCGGTGCTTTTCGGCACCGGCCTTTGGTCGACTCCGCGGCAGCACTTCCGTAGTCCAGCTTCAGATCTTGATGCGGCGGATGCGATTACATCCGGTAGGCGATGGTATCGTTCCAGAACCGATCCAGGCGCTGCAGGGCGCGGTTCATCTGCTTGAACTCTTCCGTGTTGATGCCGCCAACCTGCTCGATCGAACCGACATGGCGCTCGTAGAGGCCGGCGACGACTTCCGCCACCTCATTGCCCTTCGGCGTCAGCGAAACCCGCACCGAACGGCGGTCGATGCGCGAGCGCTGGTGGTTGATGAAGCCGAGATCGACCAGCTTCTTCAGATTGTAGGAGACATTCGAGCCGAGATAATAGCCGCGCGAGCGCAGTTCGCCGGCGGTCAGCTCCGAATTGCCGATGTTGAACAGGAGCAGCGCCTGGATGGCGTTGATGTCGGAGCGACCGTTGCGGTCGAATTCGTCCTTGATCACGTCAAGCAGACGGCGATGCAGCCGCTCGACCAGCTGCAGCGATTCCATGTACAGCGAACGGATCGCCTCGCGGCGGTCATCGGATACGTTGGCGGTCTTCGCCGCCGGACGCGAATTGATCATTGTCTTTGCCTCTCGTTTGTCGCCCGGTGATTTTTTGTTCTTCACCTTGATCGCGACACTATCGAATACTCATAAAATTCGACTTAAACGCCAAGGCTAACAAGAGCTTACCGGTAAGGGGTTTCGAAAGAGGCTTAACGGACGGTCACCCCAGCAAGGATAATTAACCTAAAGATTTAGCCAACGATCCTGGCCGGAATTGCTATCGCCGGGGTTGCCGCTTCTGGATCCAGATCACCACGCGGAACACTATGTAGAGCAGCGCCACCGCAAGGTGCGAGGCGACGATCAGCGGCCGGTGGCCGAACAGCTCGGGGAAGCCGGCATACATGACGCACTCGGTCACCGCGCAGATGAACCAGATCACCGGCCCCCAGGACGCCAGCATCCAGAGGCCGGCGGCAGCGAACGGAAAAAACACCGCCAGCACCACCGCCGCCACCTGCCAGTGCACCGGCATCAGGTCGAAGCGCCACAACGGGCCGGGGTAAAAGCCGATCAGCCGGATCCAGTACAAGATGCCGAACAGCAGACAGTAGCCGGCGATGACGCGCTGGAACCAGGCGAAGATGACCTCGATCGTCGAGGGCTGCAGCACCACGCGTCTCGAGGCGACCTCGCTCACAGCTTCAGTTCCCGTTCGCCGAGCGGTGCGAAATAGGCGTCGACGTTGGCGGCGCTGACGTCATCGATGCCTGCCGGCCGCCATTGCGGCGTCGAGCCTTTATCGATGATGGCGGCGCGGATACCTTCATAGAAGTCGTGCCCGGCAAGCATGCGGTTGAGGATACGGAACTCCATTTTCATGCACTCGTCCATCGACAACGTCTGCCCGGCGCTGATCTGGCGCCATGCAACATGCAAGCTGGTCGGTGAACGTGTGCGGATGGTGGCCAGCGTCTTTGCCGCGAACTCGTCGGCAGCGGCTGCCCGCTCCAGGCTAGCGACGATATCGGCCAGCGACGGCTGCGCGAAATGCCGGGCGATGGCTTCCAGCGTCGGCCTGTCGGTCTCGCGCCTGGCCGGGACGAAGCAGCCGCGCAGCACCGATTCCGGGTCGCCGCTTTCCGCCAGACGGTCGAGGAAGCCGGCCTGGCCCTCCGCCTTGATCGTATGGGTGGCTAGGCCCGACCACAAAGCATCGCCATAGCGGATGCGGTTGCCGGTCAGCGCCAGATACATGCCGAAGCTGCCGCCGAGATCCGGCAACAGATGGCTGGCGCCGACATCCGGGAAAAAGCCGATGCCGACCTCGGGCATGGCAAACTGGGCGTTCTCGGTCAGCACTCGCTGCGAGCCATGGAAGGAGATACCTACGCCGCCGCCCATGACGATGCCGTCGATCACCGCGACATAGGGTTTCTTGAAGCGGGCGATGCGGGCATTCAGCCGGTATTCATCGGCGAAGAAATCGACCGGAGGCCTTCCTGCGCGGCCGGCTTCGTAGATGTGGAGGATGTCGCCGCCCGCCGAAAATGCCCTGCCCTCGGCCTTGACGACGACAACGTCGACGCCGTCGTCGCGCTCCCAACTGCGCAGCGCCTTGTCCAGCGCCTTGACCATGCGGTGGGTTACGGCATTGAGCGCCTGCGGCCGCGTCAGCGTGACGACGCCGGCCCTGCCCAATCTTTCGAAGCGAATCTCGTCGCCTCCGCCAAAATCCATCGCCAGAGAATCCCTCCCCGCGCCCGCCGGGAGTGAAGTGCTAAAGCGTGGCGCATGGCCGCGTCAATGGCGGCGCCCAATCCGCTGCATGGTCGTCGGCGTCACCCAGTGCTAATGCTGGCGCTTTGAACCGGAAGGTTGAACCATGCCTTGGTTGCCGCGCCTTGCTGTTGTGGTGGTCGGCCTGATCGCTGCGAACACTCCTCCCGTATCGGCCGAAACCGTCGACGAGCTCTATCAATCGCAGACCATCGTCACCGGCCAGGGCGAGGTCAACAGGCAGATCGGTTTCAAGGCCTGCCTCGATGCGGTGCTGGTTCGTGTGTCCGGCGATCAGCGGCTGCCGAAGAAAACTGAGATGGCGGCGCTGCGCGACAAGGCCGGCAGCTTCGTTGCCGAATTCCGCTATCGCGACCGTCTCGAAGGCATTCCAATCCATGACGAACAAGGCACGCATGACCGGCCGCATGATCTCACTTGTCTGTACAGGCCTGACGTTATCGATCCGGTGCTTGCCACGCTCGGCAGCAAACCATGGCTTGGCGAGCGGCCACGCCTGGCAATTTTCCTGGCGGCGGAGCAAGGCACAAGGCAGTTCGCGCTGACCGCCGACGATGAGCGCGGGGCGGCGATGCGCGAATCCTTCGTCAATGCCACCGGTCCGCTGGTCATGCGGATTGTGTTTCCCGAAGCGTCGCTGCTGTCGGCCTCGAAGCTTGACGACCAGGCCCTGCGCCATGCCGATATCACGACGCTGGACCAGCTTGCCAGGAAGGCCGGAGCCGACCAGGCGCTCGCCGGCAGTATCGTCTGGAGCGACAAGGAACTGGGCTGGATAGCCGACTGGCGGCTTGCCTTGAATGGCAAGAGCTACAATTGGCAAGTGCGCGGCGTCAGCTTCGACGAGGCATTCCGCGTCGCCATGCGGGGTGCTGCGCAGATCCTGTCGGGCAATGGCCAACCAGAATAGCGCCCGACAGGACCGCTGGCACAATCGTGTCGCATTGGTCAGCAGCGCAGGCTCGTGGTAAAAGCCGCCCGATCCGGAGTTTTTGCGATGAACAAATTCACCCCTGCAAAGCCTGCCGGCGCGCGCAGCGTCGACGAGATCACCGGCAGCCGGCGGCTGCGGCGCATGCGCAAGGCCGATTGGTCGCGCCGCCTTGTCCAGGAGAACCGGCTGTCGGTCGACGATCTGATATGGCCGATCTTTGTCGTCGACGGCAGACAATTGCGCGAACCGATCGCCGCCATGCCCGGCGTGTTCCGCCTGTCGCTAGACCTCGCCGTCAAGGAGGCTGAGCGCGCGGCCAAGCTTGGCATTCCGGCGATCGCCACTTTCCCCAATGTGGAGCTCGGCCTGCGCGATCAGACCGGTTCGCACATCCTCGATCCGGAAAACATCATCAACCGCGCCACCCGCGCCATCAAGCACGCAGTGCCGGAGATCGGCATCATCACCGACGCCGCGCTTGACCCGTTCACCTCGCATGGCCATGACGGCATCTTGCGCGAAGGCATTATCGTCAATGATGAAACGGTGGAGCAAGTGACGGCGGCGGCCGTCATCCAGGCGGCGGCGGGGGCCGACATCATTGCCCCCTCGGACATGATGGACGGCCGTATCGGTGCCATCCGCGATGCGCTCGACGCCAATGGGTTTCAGGATGTAGCGATCATGTCCTATGCGACCAAGTTCGCATCCGCTTTTTACGGCCCCTATCGTGAGGCGGTCGGCACCGCCGGCCTGCTCAAGGGCGACAAGAAGACCTATTATATCGATCACGCCAATTCCGACGAAGCGGTGCGCGAGGCCGAGCAGGATCTCGCCGAGGGCGCCGACATGCTGATGGTCAAGCCCGGCCTGCCCTATCTCGACATCATCCGGCGGCTGAAGGACGAGTTGCAGATGCCGACCTTCGCCTATCAGGTCTCGGGCGAATATTCGATGATCAGGGCCGCCGCCGCCAATGGCTGGATCGACGGCGAAAAGGCGATGCTGGAATCGCTGCTCGCCTTCAAGCGCGCCGGCTGCGACGGGATTCTCACCTACTTTGCGCCCGAAGTGGCGGCGATGCTCAAGGGGTGATGCGCCTTTGTAGCGTCTACATCGAGCAGTGTTCGTTCGTCCAAAGCGCGACATGGAACGCCGCAGGACATCGCTTCAAGTTTACGCTGCCCCTCGTTGCCCTGCCGGGCATTTTCTCCCCGTAAAGTGGCAGGGAGAAAAACGCGTTCGTAAAAGATTTCACCAATCTCCAGCGTTGCAAAAACATCGACGTTGCGGCCAGCCCCTTCTCCCCGTCACTATACGGGGAGAAGCTGCCGGCAGGCGGATGACGGGCGGCGCCGACATTGAGATTGGTTATTCCAACATGATTTGGAAGCGATTACCCCGTCGGCGATTCAAAATACCGCTTGCAAAATACAATCAGTTAAGCTACCCCGATAACTGCTTGCATCTCACAATTGGTTATCGAGGAGGCTCTCATGTCCAAACTTCGCGTCAGCGCTTTCACCTTGTCAATCGACGGCTTCGGCGCCGGTCCCGACCAAGATCTGAAGAACCCGCTGGGTGTTGGCGGAGAAGCCCTGCACGAATGGATGTTCGGCACCCGCACCTTCCGCAAGATGGTCCTTGGCAAGGATGGCGGGACCACGGACACTGACGAGGCGTTCGCCGCGCACAGCTTCGAAAACATCGGCGCGTGGATCCTGGGCCGCAACATGTTCGGGCCGATCCGCGGCGAATGGCCGGATGACAGCTGGAAAGGCTGGTGGGGTGACAACCCGCCCTACCATGTGCCGGTCTTCGTGCTCACGCACCATCCACGTGATCCCATTGTCATGGAGGGCGGCACGACCTTCTATTTCGTGACCGACGGCATCCACTCAGCGCTGGAGAAGGCGAAAGCAGTGGCTGACGGCAAGGATGTACGGCTGGGCGGTGGCGTTTCTACGATCCGGCAATATCTCAAGGAAAAGCTCATCGACGAAATGCATCTGGCGATCTCACCGGTCCTGCTAGGCGCCGGCGAGAGCCTTTTTGCCGGCATCGACATGCCCAAGCTCGGCTATCGCTGCAGCGAGCAGGTCGCGACGCCGAAGGCCACGCATGTCATCATCGAGCGCACCTAGCTTGTTGCAGGGCGCCGCCATGGAGGCGCCGCCCTCCTCGCCGCTTTAGTCAGTACTTCTCCGGCACATACAGTTCGCGCGGCAGTACCTGGCGCTCGTATTCGGGATTGAAGACGCGCTCCGGCAGTGTGATCTCTTCGTGCGGCACCTCCTCATAGGGCATCTGCTTGAGGAGATGGTCGATGCAGTTCAGCCGTGCCCGCTTCTTGTCGTTGCCCTCGACGATGAACCACGGGGCTTCCGGGATATTGGTGCGGGCGAACGTTTCTTCCTTGGCCTTGGTGTACTGCTCCCAGCGCACGCGCGACTGGAGGTCCATCGGCGACAGTTTCCATTGCTTCATCGGGTCATGGATGCGCCTCAAAAAGCGCATCTGCTGCTCCTCGTCAGTGATCGAAAACCAGTATTTGACAAGCGTAATGCCTGAGCGGACCAGCATGCGTTCGAAATCCGGAACGTCACGGAAGAACTCCTCGACCTGATCCGGCTGGGCAAAGCCCATTACCCGCTCGACGCCCGAGCGGTTGTACCAGGAGCGGTCGAACAGCACGATCTCGCCGCCGGCCGGCAGATGCGGAACGTAGCGCTGGAAATACCATTGCGACTTCTCGCGCTCGGTCGGCGCCGGAAGTGCTGCGACGCGGCAGATGCGCGGATTAAGCCTCTGGGTGATGCGCTTTATGACGCCACCCTTGCCCGCCGAGTCGCGGCCCTCGAAGACCACAACGAGCTTCTTCTTGTGATAGGCGACCCAGGACTGCAGCTTGATCAATTCGGATTGCAGCGTGATGAGATCGCGAAAATACTGCAGGCGGTCGATCGATGGCGGATGCGCATTCTTGTAGATCTTGGCGATCTCCATCGACAGCGCCGGCTCCGAGATTTCCAGCTCATAGTCGTCATCGAGCGTGTCGGCGAGTTCCGCTTCCAGCCAGTCCCTGGCCGGGGAATTCTGTTTTATCTCGGTCATTTGCGCTGCTCCGCTTACAGGCCTTGCCGGCCGCTGTCAGGCGCTCTGCCGCCCGGCCCGGTGGCCGGAAATCGAAGCGCTGGACCGATGTTAGTATAGGCCGGCAATGACGGTTTTATTGCAGCCACTACTGCGCTGGCTGTGCGTTTCAATCCGCAAGATGTGATCGAGCTTGTCCTGCGGAACGGGCGACAAGCGGAACGAATTATCCTACAAATAGCCGGTTCATTGAGGGCTGTCGTCTGCAACGCCCTTTCCCGATAAATCGTGAGGATACGACATGGAATACCGCACTCTCGGCCGTTCCGGGCTGAAGGTTTCGACGCTGACCATGGGCACCATGACGTTCGGCGGCGGCGGCGCGTTTTCGGCGGTCGGCAAGACCGACCTCGACGAGGCGCGCCGGATGATCGACCTTTGCATCGATGCCGGCGTCAATGTCATCGACACCGCCAACGTCTATTCGAACGGGGTGTCGGAAGAGATCATTGGCGAGGCGCTCGGCGGCAAGCGCAAGGGCGACGTGCTGATCGCCTCCAAGGCGCGCATGCGGATCGGCAAAGGCCCCAATGATGAAGGCCTGTCGCGCTACCATCTGATCCGCGAATGCGAAAGGAGCCTTAAGCGGCTCAGGACGGATGTCATCGACATCTATTTCCTGCACGAGTGGGATGGCCTGACACCGCTTGAGGAAACCATCGCCGCGCTCGACACGCTGGTCGCGCAGGGCAAGGTCCGTTATGTCGGCTGCTCCAATTATTCCGGCTGGCAAGTTATGAAGGGGCTGGGGATCAGCGACCGTCAGCACCAGCCACGTTTCGTCACCCAGCAGATCCATTACACGCTGGAAGCGCGCGAGGCCGAGTACGAATTGTTGCCGATCTCGGTCGACCAGGGGCTCGGCGTGCTGGTCTGGAGCCCGCTTGCCGGCGGGTTGCTGTCCGGCAAATACCACCGTGACCAGCCGACCGCCCGCCAGCTCAGCGGCTGGTCGGAACCGCCGATCCGCGACGAGGACCGGCTGTGGCGGATTGTCGACGTGCTGATCGATATCGGCAAGAACCACGGTGTGTCGGCAGCGCAAGTGGCGCTTGCCTGGCTGCTTGGTCGGCCCGCCGTCAGTTCGCTGGTGATCGGCGGACGAACCGAAGCGCAGTTCAAGGACAATATCGCTGCTGCAAGCCTGGTGCTTGGCGATGAGGAGCGCACACGCCTCGACGTGGTCAGCAGGCCGCCCGTGCTCTATCCCTACTGGCACCAGCAGTTCACCGCAAAGGACCGGTTCGGTCCGGCCGATCTCGTCCTCGACCGCGACGGCGCCTGAAAAGCCGGGCTCTCCGGACTGCGCCGAGATATGGAGCCCGATCGTGCCTTGCGGTGTTGTGTTTGCGGTCCAATGCTCCTAGGCAAAGGCCAAGCACAATGAAAGGAACCGATATGGCACGAGCACCGAACTACGGTCAGGAACGCAAGGAACGCGACCGGCAGAAGGCTGCCAAGAAGGCGGAAAAGCAGGCTGCCAAGGTCGCAGCCAAGGAGCGATCGAAGCCCGAGGGCGAGAGCGAGTCCCAAACCAAAACCGAAACGACCGAGTGATGACGCCCGGCCTGTCAGGCGGTCCGGGCCTCGGTCAAATCCCGCTATGCCTCAGGCGGGCGCCTTGTCGCTAACGAAGACGTTCACTTCACGAGCGGCGGCAATGAAGGCCCGTCTTGCGTTCATGGCCGGCTTGTCGCCGGCCAGCGCATCATGACAGGCTTGCAACGCTTCGCGGTGCTTGGGGCTGCGCTTGCCGGGCCAATTGTTGAGGAGGTAGTCGGAAGCCTCGCGGGCCGTACGCAAGAGCTGATTGCTTCCCGCCGCGCCCTTGACGGTCACGGGTGTGTCAAATCGGTTGTTTTCCATCGCCGCTCTTACGCCATCGGCATTTGCGAAGCGAGACCGAAAGTAGCATTCTTCGCTCATCTGCTCTTTTCGTGATCAATGGCAGCCGATCCTCACTCAGGCGACGACGGCAAATCCCCGGGCGCGCAGGCCGCGCCGGTCGTTGCGCAGCGAGGTCACCAGCCGGTCGCGGCTGCCGATGATATGGGCCGAAAGCAGGCGGGCGGCGCTATCGGCATCGCCGGCCCGCACCGCCGACAGAATGGCATGGTGTTCGGCCCAGGCACGGCCAAGCGCTGCCTCGTCGCGAACCTCGAGCCAGCGGGCGCGCGACAGGCGCGTCATCGCATCGCGAACCGCTCTGAACAGGAACTCGTTGCCTGACAGGCGTGCCAGCTCGATATGAAAATCCATGCCGACACGATGCCATTCCTCGCGCGGGGTTTGGTCGTCGCAGGAATCGAGCATCGCCTCGATAATTTCGACGGCACTTCTGTCCTGCAAGGTGCAAGTTAGTCTGAGTGCCGCGACCTCGACCGCCTCGCGATAGACGGCGATCTGCTCCAGCTCGGCAAGATTGATGGGCGAGACCATCCAGCCGCGGCCGTCGCGGCAGATCAGGCCTTCGGTCTCGAGCCGCAGCAACGCAGCCCTGACCGGCGTGCGCGAGGCGCCGAAGCGGCTTTCAACCCAGCGCTCCGTCAGCCGCTCGCCGGGACCGATCTCGAGCCCGAGGATCATCTCGCGAAGCTGCTTTTCGACGTTCTGCATCTGCGACATTGGCGTTCCGTTCAGGTCATTCGTTCCGGCAATCGGGTCACTGGCCGGCGTTGGCCGATCACGCCGGCCTTTGTCGATCATGTTTGAGAGGCCCGCATTGACAGCGACGGGGCTTGCGTTCATGACAGATACCAGCTTGGTATCCCAAATCGGTATCCACAGCAAGTTTTCATGCAAGCTGGCCGGACAGGACAGACATGCCGCAAGACGCCACCCTCGCCGTGCAAGGCACATATAACGTTCACTGGCGCCGCAATCTCGCCGTGTGTTTTGCCGGCTCGTTCAGCACGCTTGTGGCGATGACGCTGCTGTTGCCCTTCCTGCCGCTCTACGTCGAGCAGCTGGGCGCCAAGGGCCATGCGGCGATCGTGCAGTGGTCGGGCATCGCCTACGGCGCCACCTTCCTTGCCGCCGCGCTGGTCGCACCGCTGTGGGGGCGGTTAGGCGACCGCTACGGCCGCAAACTGATGCTGGTGCGCGCCAGTTTCGGCATGGCGCTGTGCATGTCGCTGACCGGCATGGTGCAGACCGTCTGGCAATTGGTGCTCTTGCGCCTGCTGATAGGCTTTGCCGGCGGCTATTCTTCGGGCTCGACCATCCTGGTTGCCATGCAGACGCCGAAGGATCGCTCCGGCTGGGCGCTGGGCGTGCTGTCGGCCGGAATCACGGCCGGTGCCCTGGTCGGTCCGCTGCTTGGCGGCGCGCTGCCGCCGCTGATTGGCATCCGCGCCACATTCCTGCTCGCCGGCGGCGTCATTTTCCTGGCTTTTCTGGCAACCACCTTGCTGATCAAGGAGGCCCCTCGCCCGGTTGCCGCCAAGGCCGCGTCAGAAGAAAAAGTGAAAGACGGCTGGTCGCAGATTCCCGACAAGCGCCGCGTCGTCGCCATGCTGGCGACCGGCATGCTGTTGAGTTTCGCCACCATGTCGATCGAGCCGATCATCACCGTCTATGTCCAGCAGCTCATCGAAGATCAGAGCCAGGTCACGCTGGTCTCCGGCATCGTCATGTCCGCGGCAGCGCTCGGCGCCATCCTGTCGGCGTCGCGGCTCGGCAAGCTCGCCGACCGTATCGGCCACTGGAACGTCATCGTTGCCGCACTCGCCGTCTCGGCGCTGCTGCTGATCCCGCAGGCCTTCGTTACCCAGGGCTGGCAACTCGTCGGCCTGCGTTTCCTGATGGGCCTGGCGCTTGGCGGTCTTTTGCCCTGCATCACCAGCGTCATCCGCCACAATGTGCCCGACGGGGTCGGCGGCAACGTACTGGGCTTGTCGATCTCGGCGCAATATGTCGGGCAGGTCGCCGGACCGTTGCTCGGCGGCTTCGCCGGCGGCCATTTCGGTATGCGCTCGGTGTTTCTCGGCACATCCATTCTGATGGCGGGCGGAGCGGCCTATAACTGGCTGGTCCAGTCGCGCCGCGAACGCGACATGCTGGCGGAAGCCGGCAAATCCTGACACGGTTCGCGGCACTATCTCAGGCGGTCGCCAGGAATCACGGAGGCGTGGAAATGAGCACGGATGAACACGCGGCAGGCGGCCGCATTCTGGTTCTTGCCGGCGGCCTATGCGGCGCAACCGGCGTGGCGCTTTCGGCGGCGGCGGCACATCTCGGCGGCGCTTTCGTCGGTACGGCCGCATCCTTCCTGCTCTTGCATGCGCCGGTCTTCCTTACCGTCGGGCTGCTCGGTGGCAATAGCATCCTGCGAACCGGAAGCCTCATCCTTCTCGTCGGGCTTCTGCTATTCTCGGGAGATCTTTTGGCCCGCGACTTCCTTGGCTCGCGGCTGTTCCCGATGTCGGCGCCGATCGGCGGCACGTTGCTCATCGGCGGCTGGCTGATGATGGCCGCCTCGGCGCTGGTGCGCCCGCGCCGCCATTGATGCGGCAACCAATGGCGGCCGCTGCTCCTTCGCCAGCCGCCCTCGATCCACGAGCTCTGTCTTGCCAGCTCAGTCTCGCGGACGTTCGGGCCGGACTTGGCCATCGCTGTTGGTCGTCTTGACTACACGCCGCCGCTCCGGCCGTTCGGTGGCCGGCGAGATGCCCCAATAATTGCGATAGATGTCTTCGAACAGATGCTTGATCGGGTGCATGGCTTAATCTCCTCTAGTTTTTTGAATCGATCCAATCAGCGGGCACAAAAATAGGCCACCGATCAGCTCCGCTTGCGTCCTACGAGGAAACCCAGGTCGCGAATCCACGGACCGGTCCTGTCTCGCCGCTTCCGGGCCTCCGCGCTCGAACGGATGCTCCAGTCGTTCCGGTAAATGTCCTCGAACAGATAATTGACGGGGTGCATGGCGCTCTCCTCTTGTATCGATCCAATCTGGGGACGAAAACCGCTCTTGGATCGATTCAAAGAATACGCATCGCACCACAAATGTCAAGCAAAAATTTGAATCGATCCAACGAAGGTGTTAGGTAGTCGGCGATACTGTTGGACCGGAGTCCCGGAGACAAACAAATGGCATCACTCACCGAAGGCAGGAGGCCCATCCGGCTGGCGGACATCGCCAAAGCCGCGGGCGTATCACACGGCACCGCCTCCAATGTCTTCAGCCGTCCCGAAATCGTGCGTGAGGAAGTCCGCGAGCGCGTCAAGGCGGCGGCCGAGGCGCTGGGCTACGCCGGCCCCGATCCAAAGGGCCGCCTGCTGCGCGCCGGCAAGGTCAATGCGATCGGCGTCGCCACAACCGAGCCGCTGTCCTATTTCTTCGACGACCCCTTTGCGCGCGTGATGATGGCCGGCATCTCGGAGGCATGCGACGCCACCGGCGCGGGAATAGCCCTCGTGTCGGCCGGCAACGAGGAAAAACTTGCCTGGAATATCCAGAGCGCCCTGGTCGACGGCTTCATCCTGTTCTGCATCGAGGGCGGTCCGCGCCTCGTCGAGCTGACGCGCGAACGCAAGCTCCCCTTCGTCGCGCTTGAGCTCGGCTCGCAGGACGCCACGGTCTCCGCGATCGGCGTCGACAATGTTGCCGGCGGCCGGCTCGCGGCGCGCCATCTGGCGGAACTTGGACATCGCCGCTTCGCCGTGCTGTCGCTGGCCTTCGCCGACGACAGCACCGGACTTGTCTCGCCCGAGCAGGTCCGGACCGCAGTCTATACAGGAACCCGTGACCGCCTCCTCGGCTATCTCGAAGAGCTTTCCCGGTTCGGCGTCGATACCGCCAAGGTGCCGGTCTACGAGACTGAAAACGATGAGGCCAGCACAAAGGCCGGCCTCGAAACCCTCTTCGCCTCGGCGGAACCGCCGACCGCCATCCTGGCGATGTCGGACCGGGTCGCGATGGAAGCATTGGAATGGCTCAGCGCGCGGGGCATCGCGGTTCCTCGCGATGTTTCCGTCGTCGGCTTCGACGGCGTGCCTGAAGCCGCAATTTGCGAGCCTCCGCTCACCACCATCGCCCAGCCGATCGCCGAGATCGGCCGCCGGGCAGCGCGAAGAATCCTCGACTTCGACGGCACGGTGCGGCGAGAAACGCTCGGCGTCGAACTTGTCGTCAGGGCGTCGTCCCGGCCGCCGCCAGGCACAGGTTGACTGGGCAGATCGGCTCCAAATCTTATCGATTGGCCGCCATCGGACCGATGCCAAAGGATGGACGGACCGGCGGCGCCTCGTTGCGGACCGGCTTGCCCTTGCCGGACCAGCCGATAGCGGACAGCCATTCCAGATAGAAGGCGAGCGCGAACTGCATGGCGATGCCGGCGGCGAGCAGCAGACTGTCATAGGCAAAGCCGCCCGGGTTGACCAGCTTCATCACCTGCGCCGCCATGGCAATCACCGTGCCGGCAATGAAAACCGGCAGCGAGCGTTTGCCCAATATGGCGAGCGGATTGTCGCGGCCGGTGCGGAACAGGTTCGAGACGAAAGGCAAGGCGACGACTAGGTAGCTCATCGCCAGGATGTGCAGCAGCCGCGGCAACGACAGGAACGTCTTGTCGAAACCGGTCAGCACCACCGGCAGGTCGAGCCACGACACATGCCCCCACAGCGGGCTGTGCACCCAGACGAGCGCCGTCAGCACATAGGCGGCGGCCGCGCCGACCAGCCAGCGATTGACAGGGATGGTGCCGCCGCGCCGCACATGCAACACGCTGGCCATGCCGATATTGAACAGCAATTGCCATGACAGCGGATTGAGGAACCAGAAGCCGGGCTCCGGGTAGTTCGGCGGCGCGATCTGGTAGATTCCGGCAATCAGCCAAAGGGCTGCGGATACTGCGAGCGCCGCCAGTGGCCGGTAGCTGATGAACAGCAGGAAGACCGGAGCCATCAACAGCAGCGCCGCATAGACCGGCAGTATGTTGTTGTAACCGAGCTGATGGCCGAGCGTGACGATGCCGACCAGGACTTGTGGCGGGTTCCTGACGAGCGGCTCGATGTTGATCAGCGTCAGAAGATCCGGCCGTTTCGCAAACACCGCCGCCGCGCAGAAGATAGCCATGACCACCATCGTCGTGACGATGTGGGTGACATAGAGCACACCGGCGCGGCGCCACATTTTCAGTGTTGCAATCAGCCGGTTTCCCGGCTGGAACTTAGTGCCGTAGGCGAGAGCGACGGACATGCCGGAGATCAGCACGAAGGCCTCGGCCGCATCCGAAAACCCGAAATTCTTGTAGGTCAGGGTTTCGAAAACGGTGCCAGGCACGTGGTCGACGAATATGGTCAGGAGGGCGAGAGCCCGGAACACATCAATACGCGTATCGCGTTCCGGCGAAACTGGCATGGTCATCGATAAAAGGCCTTAAAGCTGGTTGTTCATGCCCGGCATGCGATCCCTCGGGCGACCACCCGGCGCACACTGCTTCGATCCCCCCGCGGGGATTATATCGGCAAAGAAACGGACTGAAATGCGCCCGGTTCAATCAACTTTCGCGGAGCTTGAAAATATTCCGTTTTGAAGCCGGCAAATTAACGAAAGTAACGCGGAATCAAAAGGATGTGACTATGGCCGAGCAAAGCCTCGAAGACGGTATTTTGCAGGAGAATTCAGGCTTTTTCTACCGGCTCCATCGATCCGCCAATTTACCCGGTGACTGGCTGTTCCTGTTGCATGGATCGGGTGTCGACGAGACGACCTTGCTGCCGCTTGGTCGGCAAATCGCGCCGCATGCGGCGCTGGTTACGGTCCGTGGCCGCATCCCTCAGGAGGACGGTTTCCGCTGGTTCACGCGAATCACCCCGACGCGATTCGAGCAGGCAAGTATCCGCGCGGAGGCAGATGCGTTTGCAAGCTTCGTCGCCGGCGTCGCGAAGCGCCACAGCCTCGATCTCCGCCGCGCGACCTTTCTCGGCTATTCGAACGGCGCCAATCTGGTTTCAAGCGTCATGCCGCTGCATCCGGGCCTCATCGAGCGCGCTGCATTGCTGCGCCCCATGCCGGTGCTCGACGAGGTGCCGCCGGCCGACCTGTCGAAGGCGCGGGCTCTGATCGTCGCCGGCGCCGCCGACCTGACCTACGCGCCTTTCGCCCCCGTGTTGGCCGCTCTACTGAGCTCGCATGGCGCCAAGGTCGAGACCCACACCATTGCCTCCGGCCATGAAATCGGCGACGCGGATGCTGAAATCGTCAGGCAGTGGCTGGCGGGGTCAGGCAACCGCTGAACGAGCGGATTGAGCGCACGCACAACGCGGGCCCGACCATCGAATGTCAGTGTGCGGCGGGCTGGAATAGCTCGATCGCATTGCCGGACGGGTCTTCGAGCAGGGTCTGCGAGCCGCCGACGCCGTTGATGATATCGTTGCGGAAGGCGAGCCCGGCGCCCTTCAGGCGCGCAACCTCTTGCTTCAGATCCGGCACCACCAGCAGGATGCGGTTCCACCCTCCCGGCACCGGCCGGCGGCCATCCGGCATCGCCCGTGCGCCCGAGCTCTCCGGCCCGCTCAGCAGAAGCCGCAGATCGCCGCGCGTGACCGAGCAGAAAGCCGGCCGCGCATCCCGTTCAATGGCAAAGCCCAGATGCTTCACGTAGAAATCGATGGAAGCGGCGACATCGTCGACAATATAGCGAACACTGACGGGCGTCATGACCGGGGACCTTTCAGTTTGAGTAGAACGTTTTATTAAAGGCTGCTCATCATCGGCAACGCCCCGGCAGCACTACGACGCCGCCGACACACTATGACCGTCGGTTCGCCAGGGGATCAGGGCAAGCAGACCAGCACTGCCGACCACGGCGAAGACAGCGCCGTAGATGAACACCGCCTCATGGCTTACACGATCCCAGAGCTGTCCGGCGACAACGCTTGCCGCGAGTTCCAGCAGGCCGACCGTGGTGCTGTACCAGCCGATGCCGCTGGCACGCAGCTCTTGCGGCACGAAGTCCGAGGCGAATGCCTTGCCGACTGAGCGGAAGATGCCTTGATAGAACCCGTAGAAGGCAAAAAGCAACCCGATCAGATAGATGTTCCGGGTCAAGACGAAGCCGAGATAGGCGATCAGGAAGATGACGAAGGACGACAGTAACACGCCCTTGCGGCCGAAGCGGTCCGATAGAAAGCCGGCCGGGTAGGAAATCAGCGCCGCAACGAGATTGAAGCCTGCATAGATAAGAATGGTTGCCTCCAAAGAGGCACCGATATCCTGTGTTTGCAGAATCAGAAACGCATTGCTCGAATTGCCGATGCCGAAGAGAGCTGTCACCAAGAGATAGGTCCAATAGGCTTTGGGAAACTGCCGCAGATTGATGTCGATCTTGGCCTTTGCGGCTACGGCCAGTGGCTGCTCGTGCACCAACACCACCATGAGGAAGGCGAGGAGACCGGGAATGAGCGCGAGATAGAAGATCCAGCGGATATCGACTTTGAGCGCGATGAGAAGCAGCACCGCGAGCAGTGGTCCCAGAAACGCTCCCAGATTGTCGCCAATGCCTTCTAGGCCGAATGCTTTGCCTCGGTGCTCGTCGGCCACGGACGAAGCAAGGAGCGCGTCGCGCGGAGCGGACCGGAAACCTGCACCGAGCCGATCCACAAACCGCGCGCCCAGGACCATCGGCCACACCGTGGCCACGCCGATCAGCGGTTTGGCGATAGAGGCCAGAAAATAGCCAATGAGGGCTATCGGTTTCCGCTTCTGAAGCCTGTCCGAGAGCCAGCCCGAAAAACCTTGCACGATGTTCTGCGTCGCCTGGGCGATTCCGTCGACCAGACCGACGACGCTCCCGCTTGCGTGCAGAGTCTGGGTTAGGAAGATCGGCAGGATCGGATAAAGCATCTCTGTCGAAATGTCGGCAAACAGGCTCGCCAGCGCCAGAAGCACCGTGTTTCGGGAAATCCAGGCGAAGGTTTTCCTTGGCGCTGCCCCAGTCATTGCTTTGCCCTGTTCGGCAATCCGTTTGGCTGAAACGCAACGGCCACCATGTCGGTTGCAATGCGCCACTGCTGAGTGTCCTGCCCCCATCCCGAAGGTCCGCGCAGCAAAACCGATGCCCACGCGGTCCTTCGATTCGGGATCATGGTCTACCCTCGCCCCATTCGGTTCCAGGCGTCCAGCCCGGCGATCTTGTAGGCTTCGGCCAGCGTCGGATAGTTGAAGGTGTTGTTGACGAAGAAGTCGACGGTGCCGCCGAGATTGATGACCGCCTGGCCAATGTGGATGAGTTCGGTCGCGCCCTCGCCGACAATATGGGCGCCGAGCAGACGGCGTGTTTCGATCGAGAACAGAAGCTTCAGGAAGCCGGTGTTGACGCCCATGATGTGGCCGCGCGATGTCTCGCGGAACCGCGCCACGCCGACCTCGTAGGCGGCACCACTCTCACGCACCTGCTCCTCGGATTGCCCGACCGTGGAGATTTCCGGCACGGCGTAGATGCCATAGGGAAAGGTTTCGGGCGGCGGCGGCAAGGGCACGCCGAAGGCATGGCAGGCGGCCACCCTGCCCTGCTCCATCGAGGTCGAGGCCAGGCTCGGAAAGCCGATAACATCGCCGGCGGCATAGATGTTGGACGCGCTGGTCTGGAAGGTCTGCGGATCGACCTTGATGCGGCCTCTGGAATCGGACTCGATGCCGACCGTTTCCAAGCCCAGGCTGCCGACATTGCCGGTACGCCCTGCGGCGTAAAGCACGATCTCGGACCGTATGGTGCGGCCGTCGGCCAGCGTCACCTCGGCATAGTCGGGTTTGGAGGCGATCTCCTTGACGGCACTGCCCAATCGGATGGTCATGCCGCGGTCGCGCATCTGATGGATGAAGTCGTCGACGATCTCGCGGTCGACAAAATCCAACATCGTATTGCGCGGCTCGACCAGCGTCACCGGCACGTCGAGCGCCGAAAAGATCGTCGCATACTCGACACCGATAACACCGGCGCCGATCACCGTCAGCGTGCGCGGCAGGCGATCGAGCTCCAGCATCTCATCACTGTCGAAAATCCGTGTTTTGTCGAACGGCACGTCGTGCGGCCGGTGCGGCCGGGTGCCGACCGCGATCAGCGCATGGGAGAAGCCAGCCTCGCTGTAGTCGCCGGTGTCGGTGGTCAGGCTGACCTTGTTGGCGCCGAGGAATTTTGCCGCGGCGCGCGCGCTCTTGACCGTGTTGCGCATGAACTGATGCTGCAGCACCTCGACCTCATGGTCGAGCGTCTTGTGCAGGCGCTCGACCAGATCGCCGACCGAAATGTCCTGCTTGACGCGGTAGCCGCGTCCATAAAAGCCGCGCTCACGCCAGCCGGAGAGGTTGAGCACCGTCTCGCGCAACGTCTTCGACGGTATGGTGCCGGTATGCACCGACACGCCGCCGAGACGCCGGCCTCTGTCGACCACCAGCACCGACTTGCCGAGCTTGGCCGACTGCACCGCGGCGCGGCGCCCGGATGGGCCGCTGCCGATGACCAGCATGTCGTAGTCCATGTCGCCCCGTCCCCTCGGCTCGGCGCGCTTTGTTGCGCCGCAGCAAACTAACGCTATCCGCGCCGTGAATTCAACAAGTCAGACGGCCCCAGGCACTCCGTCACCATCTACACGGCGGCGAAAGGCTCGATCTTGATTCCGCCGCGAACCTTCACCATTTCACCAAGAAGCGGCCCCGTGCATTAACCCGGGTTCGATTACGAGGAAATGACATGAACGCTCGCGTTCTCGACGGCGAAATCATCACCAGCAGGCTCGAAGATGTCCGCGCCTATGAGGGCGTGCGCACGCGGCGCATTCTCGCCTTTGTCATCGATTATTTCATCGTCGCGCTGCTCACCATTCCATTCGCGATCCTGGTGTTCCTGTTCGGGCTGTTGACGCTCGGCCTCGGCTGGATGCTGTTTTCCATTCTCGTGCCGGCCGTCGCCATCCTCTACATCTGGAACACGCTCGGCAGTAAAGACCAGGCCACCACCGGCATGAAGATGATGGGCATCCGGCTCGACCGGCTCGACGGCAGCCGCATCGACGGGCTGACCGCCGTCGTGCATTCGGTGCTGTTTTGGGCCGGCAATGTCATCCTTTCGCCGCTGGTCCTGCTGGTGAGCCTGTTTTCCGACCGCAAGCGCACGCTGCACGACCTGCTGCTCGGCACCGTCGTCAGCCGCAGCGGCCGCTGAGCAGACTTTTGAAGCGCGGCCGCAGCCTTTGCGCACAAATGTGAAGACGTCCAATCAACCAGGCTTTCACAATCCTGTTGAATTTTTCGGCGTCCGCGCCAAAGGTAGAGCGATTCGCAGGAGTGTTTTCAAGGCTCGATGACGCAGCACCCGACCCAGTCGCCGCAGTTCTTTCTGACCGCGCCCTCGCCATGTCCCTATCTCGAGGGCCAGTTCGAGCGCAAGGTGTTCACACACCTGGTCGGCGACAAGGCCCCGGAGATGAACGATCTGTTGACGCAGGGCGGTTTCAGGCGGTCGCAGAACATCGCCTACAGGCCGGCCTGCGAGACCTGCCGCGCCTGTGTGTCGGTGCGCATCCTGGCGCAGGAATTCACCGCCAGCCGCAATATGAAACGGGTCATACAGCATAATTCGGATCTGGTCGGCGCCATGCACGATGCCGAACCCTCCACCGAACAGTATTCGCTGTTCCGCAGCTATCTCGACGCCCGCCACCGCCGTGGCGGCATGTCAGACATGACCGTGCTCGACTACGCCATGATGGTCGAGGATACCCATGTCGACACCAAGGTCATCGAATACCGTCGCCGCGGACCTGACAGCTTCATCACCGGCAAGGGCCAGGGCGAGCTGATCGCCGTGGCGCTCACCGACAAGATGGCCGATGGCCTGTCGATGGTCTATTCCTACTTCAATCCGGACTTCGAGGACCGTTCGCTCGGCACCTTCATGATCCTCGACCACATCGCCCGCGCCAGGGCGATGGGCCTGCCCCATGTCTACCTGGGTTACTGGGTCAACGGCTCGCGCAAGATGAATTATAAGATGCGCTTCCAGCCGCAGGAGCATCTCGGCCCGAAAGGCTGGGAACGCTACAATCACGAAGCGGTTTTGCGCTGATCTTCGCTTTCGGTATTCACTCTTAAATTGTTTCGAGGAGGATGCCGCTGGGCTTCCGGCCGATCGGCTGGAAAACCGGGCGGGTCAATTTTGCGCCTCCAAGCCTACGCGAGAATTGCCGCATGTCTTCCCACAACGACCACCAGAGAGGCCTTCTGATCACCGCCATCGGCGGGCTGACGCTGACCGTCGACATTCCGCTGATCCGGCTCGCCGACGGCGAGGCGTGGACGATCCTGCTGTTGCGCACCGGCACGACCTTCGTCGCCACGCTTATCATCTGGGCCGCCTGGCGCTCGCTGAGCGCAAAGGCACCGCAGCTTGTGCCGGGCTGGTCAGGGCTCATCGTTGCCGGCCTCTACGGGCTCGGCTCGATCGCCTTCATCACCGGTGTCTACAATACCTCGACAGCCAATCTCGTTTTCATCCTGGCGTTCACAACCATGTTCGCGGGCCTTTTGTCATGGCTGTTCCTGAAGGAGAGGCCACGGCCCCTGACGCTTGCAGCGCTGGCACTGATGATCGTCGGCGTGACGATCATTGTCGGCGATTCCGTTGGAACCGGACATCTCTTCGGCGACCTGATGGCGCTATGCTCGGCTTTCATGATCGCCGCGGCCATCACCATCTCGCGCGCCAGCGGCAAGGATATGGGCTTCACCGCGCTGATCGGAGTCGTCCTGCCGCTGGCCGTCGCCACCCTGATGGTTTCCAAGGTGGGTTTTCACGTCAACGCGCCATGGTGGATCGTCTTCAACGGTGCCGTCATCATGCCGATCTCGTTCTTCTGCCTCGCCAACGGCCCGAAATACATCTCCGGGCCGGAGGTGGCGATGTTCTACCTGCTTGAAACCGTACTGGCGCCGGTCTGGGTGTGGATGATCTTCGCCGAAACACCGTCGCGCAACAGCCTGATCGGCGGCGCGATCCTCATCATGACCTTGATCGGCCATTCGCTCTGGCAGTTGCACGAGGGGCGCAAGCGCCGCGCCACGTTCGCCGTCAGTCACCCGGCCTGATTCTTTTTCGCGGCGGCGCGTCCGGCGACAATTTCGATCTGCGGCGGTGCGTCATCGTGCTCCGCCGGTTCGGCGGCAGCGAGCTCATCGGTCAGTTCCACTTCGCGCAGCCATTCGCGCCAGATTGCGACCAGCAGGGCCATCAGCACCGGGCCAATGAACAGGCCGAGAAAGCCCATTGTCTTGACGCCGCCAATCAGGCCGAAAAAGGTTGGCAGGAAGGGCAGCTTTATCGGCCCGCCGACCAGCTTCGGGCGCAATGTCTTGTCGACGATGAAGAGTTCGACCGCGCCCCAGATGAACAGCGCCAGCCCCGCCATCGGCGAGCCGCTGGCGGCGAGATAGATCGACACCAGCGTGAAGGACAGCGGTGCGCCGCCGGGGATCAGCGCCATGATGCCGGTCAGCGCGCCGAGCGTCACCGGCGACGGCACGCCGGCCAACCAGTAAGCGATACCCAGCACCAGCCCTTCGCCGATGGCGATAACGGTCATGCCGGTCACCGTCGAGGAGATTGTCGCAGGCACCACGCGTGAGATCCGTTCCCATCTGGCCGGCAGGATGCGTTCGCCGAGGCGATCGACCTGTCCGGCGAAATGCTCGCCGTCGCGATAGGCGAAGAACAGCGCGATCATCATGAATAGCAGCGTCAGCAAAAGGCCGAAGGCGCTGCCGCCGGCGGCAAGCACGCCGCGATAGATGCTGCCGATATTGGCGCCACTGATCAGCTGGATCAGTTCGCCGATACCGCCGGGGTGGCCAACGTTGACCGTCCATTGTTCATTGAGCCATTCGCCCACCACGGGCATGGTGGCGATCCAGTGCGGCGTCGGCGCACCGTAGCGGTTGGTCTCGATCGCCCAGTTGACCCACTCGCGCACCTCATTGATGGCGTAGGTGCCGGCAAGCGCGATCGGCACCACCAGGAAAGTCAGGATGAACAAGATCGCAAGCGTCGCAGCGATGGTGCGGTTGCCGCCGACGCCGGCGAGCAGCCGCCGATAGAGCGGCCAGCTGGCGAAGGCGATAACCAGGGCGGCAAGAACCGGGAACAGGAAGCCGTGGAAGAAATAAACGCCGGCGGCAACGATCAGCACCAGGAGCCAGCGCGCCGCCGACAGCGGCGGAATGACAGCGGCCCTGAGCGGCATCGACAGGCCAAACAGACGCTGCTGCCGCTCCGGCTTCTGGATCCTGACTTCCTTCAAGCGGCTACCTCTCCCTGGCCCATCGTATCGCTTATGCCCTGATATAGTGCAGCAATCGTGACGACATTCCAAATGTTTGGGTGGAGCTGCTAATCTCCCCCCTTGAGGGGGAATGTCGCCGAAGGCGACAGAGGGGGTCGGGACGTCCTGACGCGACCTTACCACGAACAAAGGAGGCTGGCGCTTCATGCGCGGGGACCCCCTCTGGCCTGCCGGCCATCTCCCCCTCAAGGGGGGAGATTACCGCTTCACCCGAACTTGCCAGTCCTCGGGAAACCCTTCGGCACCATGCGGCCGGCCGAGGCGCGGGCGCCAATCCATTCGGCAAGCTCGTCACGCGATTTGGTGAAGGTGCGGTCTGCCGAATCCTGCCAGGACAGGCCGCTTGCGAGCGTGAAGGTCTTGAGGTCGAGGACGCCGCCATCTTTGTATTTCTGCAGGCGCACGCCCTTGCCGCGCCCCATCTCCGGGATCTCGGCCAGCGGGAATACCAGCATCTTGCGATTCTCGCCGACAATGGCGAGATGGTCGCCGGCGACGCTTATGCAGCGCTGGGCTTCGTCGGGCGCCTTGACGTTCATCACCTGCTTGCCCTTGCGGGTGTTGGCGACGACTTCTTCTTCCGGCACGATGAAACCGTTGCCGTCATGCGACACCAGCAGCAGCTTGCGCTTGGGATCATGGACGAAGGCGGTGACGATATCCTGGTCGTTGTCCATGTCGACGATGATGCGGATCGGCTCGCCGTGGCCACGCCCACCAGGCAGCCGGTCGGCGCCGATCGTGTAGAACTTGCCGCCGGTGGTGGAGACCAGCACCTTGTCGGTCGTCTGGGCGTGGAAGGCGAGCTTGAGGCTGTCGCCTTCCTTGAAGGTCAGGGCCGAATGGTCCGTCAGATGACCTTTCATGGCCCTCAGCCAGCCCTTTTCTGAAACGACCACGGTGACCGGCTCGCGCTCGATCATGGCGTGGGCGATATCGGTCAGGTCATGCTCGGGTGCGTCGGCGAACTCGGTGCGGCGCTTGCCGATGTCGGTCTCGGGCCCGTATTTCTGGCGAACATTGGCGACTTCCCACTTGATCGTCGCCCACTGCTTGGCGTCGGACGCAAGCAGTGCCTCGATCTGCTTCTTCTCGCCGGTCAGGCCATTGAATTCCTCGCGAATTTCGAATTCCTCGAGCTTGCGCAGCGCCCTCAGCCGCATGTTGAGGATGGCTTCAGCCTGGGTGTCGGTGAGTGACCAGCGGGCCATCATCACCTGCTTGGGCTCGTCCTCCTCGCGGATGATCCTGATCACCTCGTCGATGTTGAGGTAGGCGATCAAATAGCCGGCGAGGATCTCCAGCCGCCTTTCGATCTCGCCGAGGCGGTGCTTGGAGCGGCGGATCAGGACGTCGCGGCGGTGCTCCAGCCATTCCTTGAGCACACCTTTCAGCGACAGCACGTTCGGCACCTTGCCGCGCGACAACACGTTCATGTTGAGCGGAAAGCGGCTTTCGAGCTCGGTCAGCTTGAACAGCGATTCCATCATGATGCCGGGATCGACCGAGCGGCTTTTCGGCACCAGCACGACGCGGATGTCCTCGGCGCTCTCGTCGCGGATATCCTCGAGCAGCGGCAGCTTGCGCGCCATCAAGAGCTCGGCGATCTTTTCGATCAGCCTGGCCTTCTGGACGCCGTAAGGGATTTCGGTGACGACTATGTTCCAGGTGCCCCTGCCCTGGTCCTCCTGGCTCCACTTCGCCCTGACGCGGAAACCACCGCGACCCGTTTCGTAGGCTTCGAGGATCGAGGCACGGCTGTCGACGATGATGCCGCCGGTCGGGAAATCCGGACCTTGCACGAAATCCATCAGCTTGGTGACGGGCGCATCCGGATGATCGATCAGGTGAAGCGCGGCATCGCAAAGCTCAGCCGCATTGTGCGGCGGGATCGAGGTCGCCATGCCGACGGCGATGCCGGACGAGCCGTTGGCGAGCAGGTTCGGGAAGGCGCCGGGCAGCACGGCCGGCTCCTCGTCTTCCTCGTTATAGGTCGGGCGGAAATCGACCGCGTCCTCGGTGATGCCTTCCAAAAGCAGCGTCGACACTTCGGTCATGCGCGCTTCGGTGTAGCGCATGGCGGCGGCGTTATCGCCGTCGATATTGCCGAAATTGCCCTGGCCGTCGACCAGCGGGTAGCGCATCGAAAAATCCTGCGCCAGCCGCACCAACGCGTCATAAATCGACTGGTCGCCATGCGGATGGAACTTGCCCATCACCTCGCCGACGATGCGGGCGCATTTGGCAAAGCCCTGGTCGGGGTTGAGCCGCAACAGACGCATGGCATGCATGATGCGGCGATGCACCGGCTTCAACCCGTCGCGCACGTCCGGCAGCGCCCGATGCATGATGGTCGACAGCGCGTAGGCGAGATAGCGCTCTTCCAGCGCCTTCTTCAGATCGACCGGCTCGATATTGTCGCCGCCGCCAGTTTCAGGCGGCAAAAGCCTTTTTCCCATGGGCTGGCACTAGCCGAGCGGGTGATTCGCGGCAAGAGGCACACCGGTATGCGTGCTCCTAAAGCGCATCGCGTTCGACCGGCCCCATGCGACGCTTTAGGTCCTTGTTTTGATGCATGTCGTTATCGCAAAACCGTTGCACATTTTTGCGCGACATCCATTATGCAACAGGAATTGGAAGCGTCGCGACGCCGGCCAACATCAATCCGTTACATCCTGCTTCTATCGCAAGGCTGATGGATCGGGTTTGCCTTTGGCCGCGATTTTCGACCATTGTGCCGAGTCCCGCCTTTTTCCGGTCCAGTTCGTCACCGAATGGTGACGACGCGACGATTTGAAAAGAATTTCAGGACACTCTCAGGGGAGCTCTCGATGACGATCAGACACTCGACACTTATTAACAGACACTCGACACTTATTACGAGACTGGCTTTTTCGACCTTTTTGCTGACGCTGCCGCTGAATGCGGCGTTCGCGCAGGATACCGCGGTCGCCGACCGGCTGAAGGTTGCCCTCGCCGCGCAGGGTGTCGACCTCTCCTGGACCGGAGTAACCGGCGACACCTCCAGCATGGTTCTGCAAGGCGTAGCGGTCAAACCGGCGGCCGAAAAGGAGGCGCTCAAGATCGGCGACGTCAAGCTCGAAGGTGTGACCGAAGCTAATGGCGGCTATCAAATCGCGACCGTATCGACGTCGCCGTTCGAACACAGCGAAGATGGCGTCACGCTCAATCTCAGCCCCTTCGTCATCCACGACATGACGGTTCCGGCCGAAGGCGCAACCGGTCCGCTGGGCTCGCTGATGATGTACAAATCGGCCGAGCTCGACAACATGACAGTCAAAGTGGCTGACAAAACTGCTTTCTCGATGGACGGGCTTGCCATCGCAATCACGCCGCCGGCCGACGGCAAGGCCATGGCGTTTTCCGGCACTACGGAAAAATTCGCTGCCGACCTGACCCTGGTCGAAGATCCGAAGTCCAAGGAAGTCATCAACGCGCTCGGCTACCAGAACATATCAGGCAATCTTGAGATGGAAGGCACCTGGCAGCCTACCGACGGCAGGATGGACTTGTCGAAATACGAAATATCGGTCGACAATGCCGGCACGCTCGGCATGACCTTCGATCTCGGCGGCTACACGCTGGACGTCATCAAATCACTGCAGGAGATGCAGAAGAAGATGGCAGCGCAGCCCGAAGGCGCGGACAATTCGGCGCAAGGCATGGCCATGCTCGGGCTGCTGCAGCAGCTTTCGTTCAACAGCGCCTCGATCCGCTTCGACGACGATTCGCTGACCAAAAAGGTGCTCGATTATGCCGGCAAGCAGCAAGGCATGTCCGGCAAGGACATCGCCAACCAGGCCAAGGCGATCGTGCCCTTCGGCATGGCGCAGCTCAACAATCCGGAACTGACCGCGCAGGTTTCGGCCGCGGTCAACAAATTCCTCGACGACCCGCAAAGCATCGAGGTCTCGGCCGAGCCGCCGGCAGCGGTGCCGTTCGCGCTGATCATGGCGGGCGCCATGTCCAACCCGCTCGACCTGCCGAAAACGCTCGGCGTGACGGTTACGGCGAACGAAAACTGACCGAGCTTTCAAGCAAAAAGCCCGGCAGCGATGCCGGGCTTTTTTATGAATCAACAGCACCGGTTCGGAGCGTTTTCTAAACCTCTTTCTTCGTCGCCACCACGCGCAGCGACAATTCGCGAAGCTGCTGCGGGCTGGCTTCCGACGGCGCGTTCATCAACAGGTCGTAGGCCTGCTGGTTCATCGGAAACATGGTCACTTCGCGCAGGTTCCTCGCGCCGACCAGAAGCATGACGACGCGGTCGATGCCGGCCGCCATGCCGCCATGCGGCGGCGCGCCATACTGGAAGGCGCGATAAAGGCCGCCGAAGCGCTCTTCGATGGTCGCGCGGTCCAGCCCGACGGTTTCGAACGCCTTGACCATGGTTTCGGGCAGATGGTTGCGGATGCCGCCGGAGGCGATCTCGAAACCGTTACAGACCATGTCGTACTGGAACGCCTTGATGCCGAGCAGATCCTCGCCGTTAAGCGCATCGATGCCGCCTTGCGGCATCGAGAAAGGATTGTGCGCGAAATCGATCTTCTTCTCGTCCTCGTTCCATTCGAAGAACGGGAAGTCGACGATCCAGCACAATTCGAAGCGGTCGCGGTCGACAAGATTGAGCTCCTCGCCGGCGCGGGTGCGCGCCGCTCCCGCGAAGGAGACGAATTTCTTCGGATCGCCGGCGACGAAGAAGGCGGCATCGCCATCGGCAAGGCCGAGTTGTTGTCGGATCGCGTCGGTGCGCTCCTCGCCGATGTTCTTGGCCAGCGGCCCGGCGCCTTCAAGCTTCTCGCCCTCCTTGCGCCAGAAGATGTAGCCGAGGCCGGGCTGGCCCTCGCTTTGCGCCCATGAGTTCATGCGGTCGCAGAAGGCGCGAGACCCGCCGGTCTTGGCCGGAATGGCCCAGACCTCGGCCTTCGGATCGTTGGCAAGGATGTTGGCAAATACCTTGAAGCCTGAGTCGCGAAAATGATCCGAGACGGCCTGCATCTCGATCGGGTTGCGCAGGTCCGGCTTGTCGGTGCCGTATTTGCGCATGGCGACATCATAGGCGATGCGCGGAAACTTCTCCGTCACCGGCTTGCCGGCGGCAAAGGTCTCGAACACCCCCCGCATCACCGGCTCCATGGTGGTGAACACATCCTCCTGCTCGACGAAGCTCATCTCAACGTCGAGCTGGTAGAATTCACCCGGCAGACGGTCGGCGCGCGGGTCCTCGTCGCGGAAGCAGGGCGCAATCTGGAAGTAGCGGTCGAAGCCGGACACCATGATCAGCTGCTTATATATCTGCGGTGCCTGCGGCAGCGCATAGAAAGTGCCGGGGTGGATGCGCGACGGCACCAGGAAGTCGCGCGCCCCTTCCGGCGACGAGGCGGTCAGGATCGGCGTCGAGAATTCGGTGAAGCCCACGTCGCCCATCAGCTTGCGCATCTCGGCGATGATTTTCGTCCGCGCGACGATGTTCTTGTGCAGCGTGTCGCGGCGCAGGTCGAGAAAGCGGTATTTGAGGCGGATGTCCTCTGGGTAATCCGGCTCGCCGAAGACCGGCAGCGGCAATTCCTTGGCCGCCGACAGCACCTCGATCTCGCGCGCGAAGATTTCGATCTCGCCGGTCGGCAAATTGGGATTCACGGTGTCGGCGAGGCGCGCCTTGACCTCGCCGTCGACGCGGACGACCCATTCGCCGCGCAGGGTCTCGGCAATCTTGAAGGCCGGCGAATCCGGATCGGCAACGATCTGGGTCAGGCCGTAATGGTCGCGCAAATCGATGAACAGCAGGCCGCCATGGTCGCGCACGCGATGCACCCAGCCCGACAGGCGTACGGTCGAGCCGACGTCGAGCTTCCTCAACTGGGCACAGGTATGGCTGCGGTAACGATGCATTGTCATTCTTAAAGTCCGGATGTTGGGTTGCGGCCGAGGCATGATGGCCCAGCCTGAAAATTTGCGCGAAAAGCACATGAGAGGGTGCATTTGTCAAGGCAAGCGGCAGCCGGGTCGAGTTCGCGTTCTTCCCGCCCTATCCCACCGGCATCAATTTATGCTCGAGGCGTCAATCTGAGTTCGCTGCTCTGTGCCGGCAGTTCAACTATGCACTCACCCCTTCACCCCGCCCGCCGTGAGGCCGGAGACGATCTTGCGCTGGAAGATGAGAACGAGGACGACGAGCGGCACGGTGACGATCACCGATGCGGCCATGATGTTGCCCCACGGGATCTCGAATTGAGAGCTGCCGGAGAGCAGGGCGATGGCGACCGGCACGGTTCGCTGCTCGTTGCTGGAGGTAAACGTCAGGGCAAACAGGAACTCGTTCCAAGCACCGATGAAGGCGAGTAGCCCGGTGGTCGCCAGCGCCGGCCACATCAGCGGCAGGAAGACGCGGCTGATGATGATCCAGGGCGTGGCGCCATCGAGGATCGCCGCTTCCTCCAGTTCGATCGGCAGGTCGCGAACGAAGGCGGTGAGCACCCAGACGGTGAACGGCAAGGTGAAGATCATGTAGGACAAGATCAGCGCGAACGGCGAATTGTAGAGGCCGAAGGTGCGGATCAGCTCGAAAAGACCGGCAAGCACCGCCAATTGCGGGAACATCGAGACGGACAGGATAATGAGGAGGAGAGCCGAGCGGCCTCTGAAGCGGATGCGCGCCAGCGCATAGGCAGCGGTGACGCCCAGGAACAGCGAAATGACGACAACGGCGCTCGAGATGAACAGCGAGTTCACGAGGTTGCGCAGGAAGGTCCCCTCGGTGAAAACGGTCTTGTAATTGCTGAAGGTAATCGTCTTCGGCCAATAATCGATCTGGAAGAGCGCCGTCCCGGATTTCAGGCTGGTGATGATGGCGTAGTAAAATGGGAATACCGCGACGACGACGATAACGGCGACGAGGAGGTAGAAAGCCGTGCGCTTGACGATCCACATGGTCAGCAGCCCCACATGATCAATAGTCCTTGTCCAGTCTTATCCGGCCGAGCCACAGAACGAGCATGGTCAGCAGAGCGAGGATGAGGAAGAGCAGCGTCGAGGCGGCGGAACCGGAAGCGAACTTGTCGAACTCAAACAGGCTCTCGCGGGCAAACACCGACATCGACTTGGTGTGTATGTTGTTTGGCGTTAGCACGTAGATCAGATCGAAGATGCGCAGGGCATCGAGACCGCGAAAGATCATGGCCACCATCAACGCCGGTCGGATGAGCGGCAAGGTGATCTTCCAGAAAATTCTCCACGCGCCGACGCCGTCGAGCTTGGCGACCTCGTAGATTTCTTGTGGAAGCATCTGGAGGCCGGCGAGAATGAGAAGCGCCATGAAGGGGGTCGCCTTCCAGATGTCGACAACAAGGACGGCGACCATCGCCGTGTCGGCGCTGGCCGTCCAGGCGATCTTGGTGCTGACCAGGCCGAGCTTGAGCAGGACGTCGTTGATGATGCCGAACTGGTCGTTGAGCATCCACTGCCACATTTTCGCCGAGACGATCGTCGGGATCGCCCAAGGGATGAGGATCGCGGCGCGCACGATGCCGCGGCCGCGAAACTTGGCGTTGAGCACCAGCGCGACGATCATGCCGAGCACCGTCTCGCAGGTCACCGAAATCACCGCGAAGCGCACCGTGTTCCAGACGGCGCGCCACCAGACCGGATCGGCGAGCAGCCCGTCATAGACGACGCGGCCGCTCGGCATTTGCACGACGGAGAAATAGTTGGCGAAGCCAACCCAGCGGCGGGCTTCGAGGTCGGCGAGCGAGGCATCGGTGAAGCCGAAATAGATCGTGCGCATCAATGGCCAAGCGGCAACGGCGGCGAGCACGATGAGCATCGGAGCAAGCAGCAGCCATGCCGAGCGCACACGCTGACGCGCCAGCAGCGAGCCTGAGCGCGGCGAGGTCACCAGGCGGTGCCCTTGAGCCTGGTCAAGGAGAACTCCAGATCGGCAAGGTTGTCGGCGGCTGTGCCCTCGCCGGACATGGTGTTGTGGACGGCGGTCCAGAACTCGCTCGATGCCTCATTGTACCTGGTCTTGGCCTGGGCCGAGGGACGCGGCACCGCGTTGAGGACGACTTCCTTCCAGCGCGGAATCACCGGCTGGGCGCTGGCGATGTCGGCATCGTCATAGAGTGCCTGGATGGTCGGCAGATATGCCCCCTTCAAGGCGCGGTACTTCTGCATCTGAGGCGAGGCGATCCATTTGACCAGCTCGATCGCTGCATCCGGGTTCTTCGAATATTTGGAAACCGCGAGATTCCAGCCGCCAAGCGTTGCTGCCGGGCGCGCGCCCTCACCCGACCCCGGCGGCAGCGTGGTCACCTTGAACTTGCCTTTGATGGGGGAGCTTTCGCTGTTGCCAAGCGCGTAGGCGTAGGGCCAGTTGCGCATGAAGACGGCGTTGCCGGTCTGCCAGACTCCGCGCGACTCTTCTTCCTGGTAGGCCAGAACGCCGGGCGGCGAGATGGTTCCCACCCAGCTCCTCGCCATTTCCAGCGCCGCGGCTGCTTGCGGATTGTTGATGGAGATCGTGCCGTCCGGCTCGATAATCTGGCCGCCGCCGTTCGACTTCACCCATTCGAGTGCATCGCAGGTCAGCCCCTCATAGGCGTTGCCCTGGAAAACGAAACCCCACATGTCCTTGTTGCCGGCCGCGCGCTCCTTGTCCATGACAAGCTTGGCGGTATCGGCAAGTTCAGCCCAGCTGGCCGGGACCCTGGCGCCGTATTTGTCGAGGAGATCCTTGCGGTAGTAGAGCGCCGGGGCGTCGGTGAATATCGGCAAGGCGACGAGCTTGCCGTCCACGGTCTGCGATTTGATGATCGATGGGAAATGGGCGCCAACGACATCCTTGGTCGCTTCGGTCAGGTCGATGAACTGCCTTGCAAGCTGGGGGGCCCAGATGATGTCCGTTTGATAGACGTCGACGTCGCTGCTTCCGGCGGCAAGCCAGAGCCGGTATTGGCCAAACTGGTCCGTCGCCGAGGGAGGCAGCGGAACGACGCTAACCTTGTTGCCGGTCTTCTTCTCGTATTGATCGAGGATCTCGCGAAGGATTCTCTGGCCGTTGCCGGTATCTCCGGACACCATGGCGAGGTCGACAGCCCGCGCCGGCCCGACCGCCAGAACTGCGGCCACGGCAAATGCCGCAAATGCGGAATGAAATTTCATGATGGCGGACCTCCCTTTGGAGCTTCAGGCCGGGCAGCAGAAACGACGTCGATGCCTGACACCGTCTCCGCACACCGGCAGCTCACAAGACGCGTATTCGCCCACCAGCACTGAACTACAAAGATACGCCTTGGTTCCCAACACGGAGGGTCCGGCGCCACGCGGTAGCGCAAGTTCCCCCTCGGTAATGCACCTAAAGCGTGTCGCATTCGATCGGCCTCATGCGACGCGCTTTAGGTTCTTGTTTTTATGCATGTCGTTATCGCAAAACCGCTGCACACTTTTGCGCGACATGCATTAAGGCCCCCGGCTGGCCCCAACGCCACCGGGAATTGCCGCTGGCATTGGC
Organism: Mesorhizobium sp. M0663; assembly: GCF_040320585.1. NCBI lineage: Bacteria > Pseudomonadati > Pseudomonadota > Alphaproteobacteria > Hyphomicrobiales > Phyllobacteriaceae > Mesorhizobium > Mesorhizobium sp. M0663. Next base: position 9,483 of record NZ_JAMYPX010000016.1, on the reverse strand, counting down.
GAAGGCGATGGTTCAAGAAGGATCAACGACAGGCTTTCCTTCATGTCTTCCATCCGCCCGCTGATCCCCCTCCTGATCGCCGCCGGCATCCTGCTCGGCGGCAACGGCCTGCAGAGCACGTTGATTGCGCTGCGTGGTGCGCAGGAAGGTTTTCCCGCTTCCTCGATCGGCCTGATGGGCACGTTCTATTTCGCCGGCTTCCTGCTCGGCTGCCTTGCCGTGACCCGCATCATGAAGTCCGTCGGCCATGTGCGCGCCTTTTCGGCACTCGCGGCGATCGCCTCGGCGGGAACGCTGCTTCTGGTGCTGGTCATCGATCCGGTGATGTGGTGCGCCGTGCGCTTTGCCGGCGGGTTCTGCTTTGCCGGCCTGTTCACCATCATGGAAGCCTGGCTGAATTCCGGCGTCACCAACACCGACCGGGCGCGGGTGCTTGCCATCTACCGGATGGTCGACATCGGCTCGGTGACGGGCGCCCAGTTCCTGATCCCGATCTTTGGCGCCGGCGGCTTTGCCATCTTCGCCATCATATCGATGATGATCACCGTTTCGCTGGTGCCGGTTTCGCTTGGCGACCGCTCCAATCCGACGCCGCCGGAAGACGTCAAGCTCGATTTGGCGCGCGTCTGGCGGATCTCGCCGCTCGGCTGCTTCGGCTGTATCGCCGTCGGCGTCACAAACAGCGCCTTCCGCACCCTGTCGCCGGTCTATGCCGAGCAGATCGGCATGTCGGTCGCCGACGTCGTCACCTTCGTCAGCGTCGGCATTTTCGGCGGCGCCATCATCCAATACCCGCTTGGCTATCTCTCCGACCGCTGGGACCGGCGCTCGGTGCTGCTGATGACGACGTGCTGTGCGATGGTGGCGGCACTGGCGCTGGCATTCGTGGCAGGCGGCAGCCCGTTTCTCAACTTCCTGCTCGTCTTCATCTTCGGCTGCTTCGCCATGCCGCTCTATTCGTTGTCAGCGGCGCATTCCAACGACCGCGCCGACAAGGGCGAGTTCGTGCTGATCAACGCTGCCTTGATGCTGTTTTATTCCTTTGGCGCCATCGGCGGGCCGTTTGCAGCCTCGACGGTGATGCAATTTTTCGGGCCGAGCGCGCTGTTCGTGTTCAGCGCCACCGTCTATGCGATCTTCGTGGCCGTCATCCTTTACCGGATGCAGGCGCGCTCCGCCGTGCCGGCCACCCATCGCAGCCGTTTTACGGCGCTGTTGCGCACGTCGACGGTTTTTGCCCGGTTGGCGAAGCGGAATGCCGATCCCGATGAACCCGCAAAGCCTGGATAGAGGTGCTTGCGCTTGACGAAAGCGCGCGCGGCTGAAATTGAAAGAGACCCTATCCCTTGCCAAAAGCGATTTGATGCACGTCATCACCACCCAGAAAGAACTCGAGACCGCTATTGCCGCTTTCGAAAAGGCGGAATTCGTCACCGTCGATACCGAATTCATTCGCGAAACGACCTTCTGGCCGATCCTGTGCCTGATCCAGATGGCAGCGCCCGGGGTGACCGCGCTGATCGATCCGCTGTCGCCCGACATCGACCTGAAACCGTTCTTCAGGCTGATGGCCAACGAGGCGATCGTCAAAGTCTTCCATGCGGCGCGGCAGGACATCGAAATCATCGTGCATCTCGGCGATCTGGTGCCGCATCCGGTGTTCGACACCCAGGTCGCGGCAATGGTCTGCGGCTTCGGCGACAGCGTCTCCTACGACCAACTGGTGCAGCGCATCACCGGAGCGCGGCTCGACAAGTCCTCGCGCTTCACCGACTGGCGCCACCGTCCGCTGTCCGAAAAGCAGCTCGACTACGCGCTCGCCGACGTCACCCACCTGATCGAGGTCTACAAGCATCTCAGCGCCGAGTTGGTGCGGGAAAACCGCGCCCACTGGCTGAACGAGGAGATGGACGTGCTGACCTCGCGCGAGACCTACGATCCGCATCCCGAGGATGCCTGGAAGCGGCTCAAGATGCGGCTGCGCAAGCCGCAGGAACTGGCGATCGTGCAGGCGGTGGCCGCCTGGCGCGAACGCGAAGCGCGCGAGCGCGACGTGCCGCGCGGCCGGGTGCTCAAGGACGATGCGATCTACGAAGTGGCGCAGCAGGCCCCGCGCGACGCTGCGGCGCTGAGCAAGCTGCGTACCACGCCAAAGGGCTGGGAGCGCTCGTCGACGGCGACGGCACTGCTTGGCGCGGTAAACGCTGCCCTTGCCCTGCCCAGGGAAGAGATGCCGAAGCTGCCGAAGAGCTTCCAGCCGCCGGAGGGGTCGAGCGCCGCGGCGGAGTTGCTGAAGGTGCTGCTGCGGATCGTTGCCGAAAAGGAAGGCGTCGCATCGAAGGTACTCGCCTCCAGTGACGACATCGACCGCATCGCTGCCGAGGGCGAGGAAGCCGACGTGCCGGCATTGCAAGGCTGGCGGCGTGCCGTCTTCGGCGAGGCCGCGCTCAAGCTGGTGCGCGGTGAACTCGCCATCAGGTTCGACAAGCGCAAGATCGCTGTGTTCGATTTGTAGCCTTGAGCTTGCTCAGACCAAGCCGAGCAGATGCAGCGCTAGCCATATCCAGCCAAGTGCAAGAACTACCGCGCCCAGGTAGAATGCCCTGCTGCGCAGGATTAGCCGATTCCTGGTCAAGTGGACCGACGCGTGAAAATAGCGGGAGACGACAAAGATCCACATCAGAGCCAAGGTCAGATAATTGACGCCATTGGTCACGTGCAGCGTCAAGCATAAGACGTAGAAAAGCACCTGCAGTTCGAACTGGTTGCTCAGATTGTCGGCGACGGTGATACTGGACCCAGGCTCCGTCGAGCGCGTCTTGAACTGGCCGGTCTTGGCTTCGCCCGACCTGACCGCACCATAGCGGCGCCGGCCCATTACGATATAGACGATATAGACCAGCAGCACCTGCGCCAGGATCGGCCAGAAGATCGCGGTCTGGTTCAAGACGCCCCCTGTCGTTGTCACCCAGCCTTCAAGGCCGTTTCTGAGCCATCAGAGTGAAAGCCGCAATGACAGTCACTGGTATCGCCAGTAGGGCGAATTTGGTGACGATCAGCGCCGAGGCGAAGGATAGTGAATCCGGATTGGCCGACAGAAAATCGGACAAAAGACGAGCCACGGCGATATTCTGGGCATAGTCGGTAAGCAGGTAAGGCAGCACCAGCACAACCGCGAATATCGACTGGGTTTGCGCAGGCAGTGCACGGAAATTCTTCAGCCGCCGGCCCGTGGCCAGGATCAGGCTGACCATCGTCAGCGATAGCAGCGCCGGAAAAAGCAGGTCGAAGGTCAGGTAATGCCAGACGAGAATAATTTCGCTGCCGCGCCGGCCGAGGGCTGTTAGCCAGGCCATGCCCTCATCCGGGGTGAAACCGGTATAGCGCATGTCGAGCGACGGCAGACCGCCGCTCAATTGGCGAAAATAGAGGAACTCCATCGCCGTCATGATGATGAAAACCGCCACGGTGGCGACACAGAGTGCGGCCGCGTGGCGCGACAGCCGCAGGATCATTGCCGCCAGATTGCGCCAAAGCGCATGGCGATCAGGCTCCGCCAGGATAATTCGGGCTTTCGCGGGTAATCGTGACGTCATGGGCGTGGCTTTCACGAAGTCCGGCATTGGATATCCGCACAAAAGTGGCGCGCTCGCGGAAATCGGCAAGGTCGCGGCCACCGACATAACCCATAGCGGCTTTCAGGCCGCCCGCAAGCTGGTGCAGCACGCCAGACACAGGTCCTTTGTACGGCACCTGCCCTTCGATGCCCTCGGGGACCAGTTTCAGCGTGTCGCGCACCTCGGCCTGGAAATAACGATCGGCGGAGCCGCGCGCCATCGCGCCGACCGAGCCCATGCCGCGATAGGCTTTGAAGGAGCGGCCCTGGTGCAGATAGACCTCGCCCGGGCTCTCGTCGGTGCCGGCCAGCAGCGAGCCGATCATCGCCGCGCTGGCGCCGGCGGCCAGTGCCTTGGCGAGATCGCCCGAATATTTGATGCCGCCATCGGCAATGACCGAAACGCCGGATTTCTGCGCCGTCTCGACCGCCGACATGATCGCCGAGAGCTGCGGCACGCCGACGCCGGCGACGATGCGGGTGGTGCAGATGGAGCCTGGTCCGATGCCGACCTTGACCGCGTCGGCGCCGGCATCGATCAGCGCCAAGGTGCCTTCCGCGGTGGCGACGTTGCCGGCCAGGATGCGAACCGAGTTGGACAGCTTCTTGGCCCGCGTCACCGCATCCAGAACGCGCTGCGAATGACCGTGCGCGGTGTCGATCACCAGAAGGTCGACGCCGGCGTCGATGAGGCGCTCGGCCCGTTCGAAACCGTCATCGCCGACGCTGGTGGCGGCGGCGGCGCGCAAGCGCCCCTGCGCATCCTTGGTGGCGTGCGGGTTGAGCTGCGACTTCTCGATGTCCTTGACCGTGATCAGCCCGACGCAATTGCCGTCCCGATCGACCACAACAAGCTTCTCGATGCGGTGCTGATGGAGCAGCCGCTTGGCCTCGTCCTGATCGACGTTCTCCTTGACCGTGATCAGGTTCTCGCGGGTCATCAGCTCATAGACCTTTTGCGCCGGATCGGACGCGAAGCGGACGTCGCGGTTGGTCAGGATGCCGACGAGCCGGCCGACCGTGTGGCCGCCGGTGCCGCCGTTCTCGACCACCGGAATGCCCGAAATGCTGTAGGTGCGCATCAGACCCAGCGCATCGGCAAGCGTCGCTTCGGGACCGATGGTGACCGGGTTGACCACCATGCCGGACTCGAACTTCTTCACCTGCCGCACCTGCTCGGCCTGTTCGGCCGGCGAGAAATTGCGGTGGATGACGCCAATGCCGCCGGCCTGGGCCATGGCGATGGCGAGCCGCGCCTCTGTGACCGTGTCCATGGCGGCCGACAGGATCGGCACGTTGAGGTCGATGTCGCCGGCGATGCGGGTGCGGATGTCGGTCTCGCCGGGCATGACCTCGGAATGACCCGGCTGCAGCAGCACGTCGTCAAAGGTCAGCGCCAATGCGCCGGTGGACGTCTCGATGATTTTTGCCATGGCCAGCCCTCGGAATGCAGGAAAGGCGCTCGCCCTGATGGACAGCGCCGACTCGTCTTCTTCCCTTTCAGGATTGGCGCTGGCTCGTAACACGTCCCGTGGCCGTTGAAAAGCCGATGGTTGTGTAGTGGCGAAGCTGCATTTTGCCCCAGGGGCTGCGAGACTTGCGGTCGCACAAACGTGACAGCAAATTAATGCGACATCCGGGCCAAGCCATGATAACCGCCCTACCTGTCGGTTTGGCCCCCAAGGCCGGCAAGCAATCGCGACGCACATTTCAAGGCCGGATCCATCGTGAACCGCACCATTCCGCTTATCCTGGCGGTCGCTCTATTCATGGAAAACATGGATTCGACCGTCATTGCGACATCGTTGCCGGCGATCGCCATCGACATCCACACCAGCCCGATCGCGCTCAAGCTGGCGCTGACCGCCTATCTGGTATCGCTGGCGATCTTCATTCCGATAAGCGGCTGGATGGCCGACCGCTTCGGCGCCAAGAATGTCTTCCGTGCCGCGATCGCCGTGTTCATCGTCGGTTCGGTCGCGTGCGCCATTTCCAATTCGCTGCCGGCTTTCGTGGTGTCACGTTTCATGCAAGGCATTGGCGGCGCCATGATGACGCCGGTCGGACGCCTGGTGCTGGTACGCGCGACGCCGAAAAGCGAGCTCGTCGCCGCCATGTCGTGGCTGACTGTCCCGGCTCTGGTCGGCCCCCTGGTCGGCCCGCCGGTCGGCGGCTTCATCACGACCTATTTCTCCTGGCACTGGATTTTTCTGATCAATGTGCCGATCGGGCTGATCGGCATCTGGCTGGCCACGCGTTTCCTGCCGAAGACCGACGCCGCGCAGACGCCGCCGCTCGATCTCATCGGTTTCGTGCTAAGCGGGCTGGCGGCATCGGGCATTGTGTTCGGCCTGTCGGTGGTCAGCCTGCCGGCTCTGCCGCCAGTTGCCGGCTTTATCACCGTTGCCGTCGGGCTGGCATCGGCGGTGCTTTACCTGCTGCACGCGCGCCGCGCCAAGAATCCGCTGCTGGCGCTCGAGCTGTTTCGCAATCGGGTGTTCCGCTCGTCGGTGCTCGGCGGCGGACTGTTCCGCATCGGCATTGGTGCCGTACCTTTCCTGTTGCCGCTGATGTTCCAGATCGGTTTCGGGCTGACTCCATTTCAGTCCGGCATGATCACCTTCGTCTCGGCAATCGGCGCCATAGGCATGAAATTCGTTACCGCCCTGATCTTCAGGGTCGCCGGCTTCCGCCGGGTGCTGATTTCAGGCTCGCTTATCGCTGCCGCGTCCATCGCGATCAACGGCCTGTTCACACCCGACACGCCCTACGGGCTGATCCTCGCCATGCTGCTCGCCGGGGGCTTCATCCGTTCGATGTTCTTCACCGGCATCAATGCGCTAGCCTACGCCGAGATTTCGGCGGCCGACACCAGCAAGGCGACGCCGATCACGGCGGTGTTCCAGCAGTTGGCGATCGCACTCGGTGTGGCGCTGGCCGGCGGCATCCTGGAAGTGTCGACCAATATCCATGGCGGCCCGCTGACGCTGAGCGACTTCCACACCGCCTTCTTCATCGTAGCGGCGGTATCGGCGGCAGCCTCGCTGTCGTTCATGCGGCTGGCGCCGGACGCCGGCAATGCCGTGTCGGGGCATGGCAGGTTGACGCCGCCGAAGACGCTGGAGCCGGTGAGCCCGCCGGGGAATTGAGGACCCCTTCCCTTCTCCCCTTGTGGGAGAAGGTGGATCGGCGCGCAGCGCCGAGACGGTTGAGGGGTGTTGGAAGAAATGAGGCGATGATAACTGCAAGCGTGTTGCCAAGCTGGAACACCCCTCATCCGACCTCGCTTCGCGAGGCCACCTTCTCCCACAAGGGGAGAAGGGAAGGGCGCTACCCCTTAAAATCCTTTGCCAGCAAATACAGCTCCACCGATTCGTCGCGCGAGGCCGGCGGCTTGACGTGATGGACCGAGCGGAAATTCCGTTTCAGCCTGGCCAGCAATTCGTTTTCGGCGCCGCCCTGAAACGTCTTGGCGAGGAAATGTCCGCCAGGCTTCAATACCGACAGCGCGAAATCGGCCGCCACCTCGCAAAGATGCATGGTGCGGATGTGGTCGGTCCGCTTGTGGCCGGTGGTGGGTGCAGCCATGTCGGAGAGCACGATGTCGGGCTGGCCGCCCAGCGTCTCGGCCAGCTTTTCGGGTGCCTGCGGATCGAGGAAATCCATCAGCAGCACCGGCGCGCCCGGCACGGCGTCCATCTCGAGATAGTCGATGCCGACGACGTTCGGGTGTTCCGCGGTCGACTTGGTACGCGCGGCGGCGACCTGGCACCAGCCGCCGGGTGCCGCACCAAGGTCTATCACCTTCATGCCGGGCTTGAGCAAATGGTGCTTGTCGTCGATCTCGATCAGCTTGTAGGCGGCGCGCGAGCGATAGCCGTCGGCCTTCGAGCGCTGGACATAGGGATCGTTGATGTGGCGCTGCAACCAGCGGCGCGACGATTCCTTCAAGCCGCTTTTCTTCTTGATCTTCGTCTTCAGCACGCGAATGCCGGCGGAGCTCGGTCTTTCCGGTTTTTTGGTCATTGCCGGCCCCGCCCGCTGTTGCGCCAGACGCCGTCATCGGCCATCAATTCGCTCAGTATGCCCTCGCGCAGGCCACGGTCGGCGACACGCAGCCGCTCCGACGGCCAGACGGCACGGATCGCCTCCAGTATGGCGCAGCCGGCCAGAACCAGGTCGGCGCGGTCGGCGCCGATGCAAGGGTTGGCGACGCGCTGCTGGAAATCCCAGCCGACCAGTTTTTCGACCATGCGGTCGACGCTGTCGCGATCCATCCACAGCCCGTCGACGCGGCGGCGGTCATAGCGTTCGAGATCGAGATGGACGCCGGCCAGAGTCGTCACCGTGCCCGAGGTGCCGAGCAGATGGAATTTCGGGCTGGACAGGAGGTGGCTCAGCCGGTCGCGCTCGTCGAAGGCGCGCAGCCGCATTGCGACATCCTCGACCATGGCGCCAAAGATCTCGCGCGTGACCGTGCGGCCGCCAAAACGCTCGGCCAGCGAGACGACGCCGACCGGCAGCGACGTCCACGAGACGATATGGTTGGCAAGCCTTGGCGAGCGCTGACCAGTGAGGTCGATCAGCGCGATTTCGGACGAGCCGCCGCCGATGTCGAACAGCACGACGCCTTGCGTGTCGCGCTCGACCAGCGAGCCGCAGCCCGACACCGCCAGCCGCGCCTCGGTCTGGCGGTCGATGATCTCGAGCTTCAGGCCGGCCTCGCGCTCGACGCGCTCGAGGAACTCGACGCCGTTGGCGGCGGTTCGGCAGGCCTCGGTGGCGATCAGCCTGGCCTTCCTGACCTTGCGGTTGCGCAATTTGTCACCGCAGATCTTCAGCGCCTCGACCGCGCGGTCCATTGCGGCGTCGCCAAGCCGACCATTGGCGGTGAGGCCCTCGCCCAGCCTGACAATGCGCGAGAACGCATCGATGACGCGGAACTGGCCATGACGCGTCGGCACCGCGACCAGCAGGCGGCAATTGTTGGTGCCGAGGTCGAGCGCGGCAAAGACCGGTAATTCCTGCAGCGGCGGCGGTGTGCGGGCACCTTGCCCCGGCCTTGGCGAGGCTGGAGGCAATTGCGCGATCGAAGCCGATTGCGCGATCGAGGACTGGGGCGCGATCGAAGCCGCTGGCTGGGGTAGGCGCGCCGGGGCCTCGTTGGCGACGGGCAGCGAAGTGCCGGCAGCCACGGGACGAGCCTCGTCGCGTGCGAAAACCTTGCGCCCGCGCCGGCGCTTGCGCCGCTTCTTGGGCTTGCCGTTCTGATGCGGGCCGTTCTGACCCTTGTAATCGTGGGACGTGTCGCCAGCCTGTCCATTGCCGGACCGGGGCTGCACTTGACGGCCGTAGCGTCCGGTGGATGGGCTTGCCTGGCCGGACGGCGTCGGCGAACCCCTGGACACGCCCACTTCCGGCGCGCCAGCGCCGGCGTCGTGGTCTTCCACTGTCGTTCCTTCCGGCGCCGCGCGAACCGAGATCGGACGCAGCAGGCGCTTTTACATGTTCAAGTTGCCGCCAGACTATCAGCGCCGGGCCGGATCACCAAGAGTGCCCGCAGCGAATTTTGCCGGCGGCGTGAAGGCGGCGACGTCGGTGACCCCTTCTCCCCTTGTGGGAGAAGGTGGCCGAGCGAAGCTCGGTCGGATGAGGGGTGCTGGACGGATCGCGGCATTGAAGATGTAACCCCTTCAAATCATTTTATTTTTTCGAGCTGAGTTCCTTCCGGCACCCCTCATCCGGCTCGGCGCTGCGCGCCGATCCACCTTCTCCCACAGGGGGCTAGCGTGCGCACACATCTGATTTGGCGGGGATTAGTTTGGATTTGCAAGAGCGAAGCCCTCGGCGATGGCGTGGAAGCGTTT